>NZ_RZRK01000508.1:0-4533 GCF_003997835.1 Mesorhizobium sp. M7A.F.Ca.CA.004.12.1.1 | reverse complement strand
CGCCGGGACCTTGCTGCAGACGACGCCGATCCTGATCTGCGGTGTCGCCGCCTGCATCGGCCTGCGCGGCGGCATGTTCAACGTCGGCATAGAGGGCCAGCTGTTCCTCGGCGGCTTCGCCGCCGCGTGGGTCGGCTTTGCCATGCCCCTGCCCGCGGGCATTCACACGCTGGCCGCGCTGGCGCTGGCGGTCGTGGCAGGCGCGGCCTGGGTCGCCATCCCCGCCTACTTCCGCGCCCGCTACAACACCAACGAAGTCGTCTCGACGATCCTGTCGAACTACGTGGCGGTGCTGCTCACGTCCTACTTCACCATCTTCCTGTTCAAGCGGCCGGGTGGCTGGTCGGAGACGCCGCCGATCCTGGCGACATCCTATCTGCCGGAGATCTTCACCTTTTCGCGGTTGAACTGGGGCCTGGTCATTGGCTTGGTGCTGGCGGTCGGCGCAGCCCTTGTCTTCCGCTACACCAAATGGGGTTACGGCGTCACGATGGTCGGTTCGGCGCCGAAATTCGCCGAATATGGCGGCGTCAACGTGAAACGGCAGGGTTTCCTGGTCCTGCTGCTTTCAGGGGCCGTCGGCGGGCTGGCCGGCGGCGTCGAGACGCTCGGCGTCCATCACCGCTTCATGGAAGGATTTGCCCCCGGTTTCGGCTTCGACGGGCTGATCGCCGCCCTGCTTGCCAATGGCTCGCCCGTCGCCACCATCTTCACCGCACTGTTCTTCGGCGCCCTGCGCAACGGATCGCTGCTGCTCGAGGTCGACACCAGCGCGTCGCGCGAAATCATCACCGTGATCCAGGCGCTGATCATCCTCAGCGTGTCGGCCCAGGTGCTGGTGAGAAAGCGTGGCGACAGCCAGGCAGGGGAGCGGCGATGGAAATTCTAGACAAGCTCATCAACGTCGCGCTGATCGCGGCGACGCTTCGCACCACCGCGCCCATCCTTCTGGTCGCGCTTGGCGGCTCGTTCACCACCAAGGCCGGCATCTTCAACATCGGCCTCGAGGGGCAGATGCTGGTCGGCGCCTTCTTCGCCGTCCTCGGGTCGATCTGGACCGGTTCCGCGCTGGCGGGGGTCGCCTGCGGCGTCGCGGCGGCGCTCGTCTTCGCCCTGGTTTTTGCTGTCCTGGTGGTGAGCTTCAAGGCCAATGAAGTGGTCGTCGGGCTGGCCCTCAACATCCTGGCCGGCGGCATGACAATCTCGCTGATGAAAGCGATCTTCGGCACGCGCGGCTCGATCGTCGGTCACGGCATCGTCGGCCTGCCGAAAGTCCAGCTGCCCGGTGCCCGCGACCTTCTCGGCTCGTGGGCGCCGCTGATCTCCGGCTTCACGCCGCTCGTCTATGTCGCCTTCATCGCGGTGCCGCTGCTGGTCGTCTGCTATACCAGGACGCGGCTCGGCCTCTATATCCGCGTCGTCGGCGAAAAACCGGAAGCCGCCGAGGCGCTTGGCATCTCGATCACCCGCGTCCGCTACATCGCATCGCTGCTTTGCGGATTGCTGGCGGGCCTCGCCGGCGCTCATCTGTCGCTCGGCTACATCACCATGTTCACCGAAAACATGTCGTCGGGCCGCGGTTTCATGGCGGTGGCGATCCTGATCTTTTCCAATGGCGATCCGCTGAAGGTGCTGGCCGGCTGCCTGCTGTTCGGCTTCGCCGATGCTTTTTCGTTGCGCCTGCAGACGTTCGGCTATCCCTCCTATCTGGTTCTCACCGTCCCCTATGTCGTCGCGCTGATCGCATTGTTCGCGCTGTCCTACCGGGCGCGTCCGAGGATTATCGCGGAGACGCTGGAATCGATGCGCAAGCTGCTGTCGGTCGACAAGAACACTGAAGCCGGCGGCAAAAATCACCAGTGAAGGAAGCCTTTATGGAACGCATAATCCTCGACGTGGATTCGGCCGGCGACGATATTCTCGCCGTGCTGTTTGCGGCGATCAATCCGAAGCTGCGGCTCGAGGGCGTGACCACCGTGACCGGTGCCGCCGGCCCGATCGAGCAGGTCACCAATGTCGTCCTCAACACGCTGACGCTCGCCGGGCGTGACGATATCCCGGTTCACGCCGGCGCGTGGCGGCCGATCGTCGGCAACGCCAAGGCCGATATGGAAGCGCCGGTGCATTTCGAAAAGCGGCTTGTTGCCCGTTTCGGCGATCGCCTGAAGAAGTTCAACCCGCCGGCGCCGACGCCGGTGCGGCAGGCCACACCGGGACATGCGGTCGATTTCATCATCGGCACGGTCATGGCCAATCCGGGCGAGATCACGCTGGTGACGACCGGTCCGCTGACCAACGCGGCGATGGCGCTGTTGCAGGAGCCGGGATTGACCGGTGCACTGAAGCGGCTGATCGTGCTCGGCGGCAATTTCCAGACGCCGGGCAACATCACACCCTTGTCGGAGTACAACATCTGGGCCGATCCGGAGGCCTCGCGCATCGTGCTCAACGCCGATGTCGAGAAGATCCTCGTGCCGCTCGACATCTGCGAGGACAACCGCGTCGCCGATTCGATGCTGACGCGCGACGACATCGCCGACATGCAGGCCGTCGCGAGGGACAATCCCGTCCTTGAGATGATCGCCGACAGCTTCCCGATCTACATCGACATCTGGCGCGAATTCTTCGACCTCGTCGGGTTCCCGATGGACGACGTGATCACCGTGGCGCTGGCTTTCGATCCCGGCCTGGCGACGATGACCGAGCCGCTGTTCGCCGACGTCGTGCTCGACGGCAGGCTGGCGCGCGGCCAGACCGTCGCTTATCGCGGCCGGCAATTGCTGCCCGGCGGCGGGCCCAAGACCACCCGCATCTGCACCGGCCTGGACGGCCGGCGTTTCCTCGACGGCTTCAAGAAAACCATAGCGCGCTACGAGCGGGCGGCGTGAAAGACGACATGATGACCAAGCCAACTCCTATCCTGTTCGACTGCGACCCCGGCCACGACGACGCCATCGCGCTGGTCATGGCGCATCGCTCGCCGGCCATCGAACTACTCGGCGTCACCACGACCTGCGGCAATGCGGAAGTCGAGAAGACGACCGCCAATGCCTTGCGCATCCTGGAGTATATCGGCGCCGGCGAGGTGCCTGTCGCGCAGGGCTGTCACCGCCCGCTGGCGCGCCCGCTGGTGCTCGGCACCGCCGATGGCCCAAGCGGCCTCGAGGGCTCGCCCTACCTGCCGCAGGCGACGATCAAGCCGGTTGACCAGCACGCCGTCGATTTCCTGGCCGACAGACTGCGCGCCGCGCCCGAACCGATCCTGGTCGTTGCCACCGGCCCGCTCAGCAATATCGGCCTGATGATCCTCAAGCATCGCGACGTGCTGCCCAAGATCAAGGAGCTGATCTGGATGGGCGGCGTGTTCTACCGCAAGAGCGAGATCATCACGCCGACCGAGTTCAATGCGTTCTGCGACCCCGAGGCGCTGAAGATCGTTCTGGACAGCGGCGTGCCGATCCTGATGGTGGGCCTCGACGTCACCATGCAGGTGCTGATCGAGGCGCCGCAATATGCCGAGCTCGCGACCATCGACACGCCGCTCGGACGGCTCGTCAACGACTGGCTGCTGTTCTACGAGAAGCTGCACCGCAACTCGATGGGCGTCGGCGGCGCCATGCACGATCCCTTGGCGCTGGCGCTGGCCATCGATCCGACATTGGTGCGCACGCGCCCTGCCCATATCGGCGTCGATCTGTCCGGCACCTACGCCTTCGGCGCGACCATCGCCGATTACTGGGGCGAGCGCGGTGAAAAGGACAATGCCCGCATCGCCCATGAGGTCGACGCGGACCGCTTCTTCAAGCTGATGTTCGACCTGCTGCGGGATTGAACGGAGCGCCGCGGCGCAGGCAGCGCTTCAAGATAGGAATTTTTTCTTGACTCCCTGCACTCAGCTATGGTACATTTTTGCCTATGGTGCTGATTTGCGCCAGTGACCCGCCGCACAGGCGGGTTTTTCGTTTGATGCTCCGTCAAATCTCCCGCGCGACGAATTCAGCCGCGTGAGATGACAGGGTCAGTTGAGCTGGTTGAGGATTCCAGAGCTGCTCGCGACCGTCAAACTCCTGTAGATCAGGAACGCCAGCGTACAGATCGCGGCCAGCGAGATCGGCACGCCGAACGGCACCACGCCCTTGCGGTCCAGATGCTGGACGACAAGCCGAAAAGCACCCGCGGGCAGCATGAACGGGTTTTTCACGATGACCGCGGTTGCCAAAGCGAAAACCAGAAGCAGCACTGAAAACACTGCGAGAGCGCTGCCGCTGATCAGGAATGGCACGACTGCCAGCAGCTTGACATCGCCGGCGCCGATCTTGCGCAAGACCCAGAAGGGCAAGAGCGCGACGAACAGCAGAAGTCCGGCGAGAGCGCTCAGCCCCATGTCCCACCACGAGCCTGACTGGAGCGACAGCAGCAGCAAGCCCCCGGCCCCCAGGCAGAGCAGCAGCAGCACGTCGCGATTGGAAATCTTCTGCGTCTTGAAGTCGAGCCAGCCAATCCTTCCCAGCAGAGGGATGGCGAGCACCTTCA
>NZ_RZRK01000507.1:0-4562 GCF_003997835.1 Mesorhizobium sp. M7A.F.Ca.CA.004.12.1.1 | reverse complement strand
CCGCGAACTCGCCCCGGCGGACTATGTCGTGGTCGAAGTCGAGGACACCGGCAGCGGCATCGCGCCCGACGTGCTGAAGAAGATTTTCGAGCCTTTCTTCACCACCAAGGAAGTCGGCAAGGGCACCGGCCTTGGCCTGTCGATGGTCTACGGCATCATCAAGCAGACCGGCGGCTTCATCTTTTGCGATTCCGAAGTCGGCAAAGGCTCGACCTTCCGCATTTTCCTGCCGCGTCACATCGCCGAAGCGAAAAAAGCAGGCGAGCCCGGCGATGCGCCGGCGGCGCCGACAAAGGTCGCCGATCCGGCCAAGGATCTGTCGGGCTCGGCCACGGTGCTGCTCGTCGAGGACGAGGATGCCGTGCGCATGGGCGGCATGCGGGCGCTGACCTCGCGTGGCTACACCGTGCACGAGGCATCGTCGGGCGTCGAGGCGCTGGAAGTGTTCGAGGCACTGGGCGGCAAGGTCGATATCGTCGTTTCCGACGTGGTCATGCCGGAAATGGACGGACCGACACTGCTTGGTGAATTGCGCAAGCGCCAGCCGGACATCAAGTTCGTCTTCGTGTCCGGCTACGCCGAGGACGCATTCGCCAGAAACCTCCCGGCAGATGCGCATTTCGGCTTTCTGCCCAAGCCGTTTTCGCTCAAGCAACTGGCGACGATCGTCAAGGACGTGCTGGAGTCTTAGAGCCTTTCCCATGTTCCATCTTGCACAACGCCGTGACAACGCCATGATTGCGGGTGAAACGGCTGGAAGGCTTAGGGGGAGCAACTGGTGACGCCGCACAACGAAGCGGACAAGGACGACTACGCCGACACGGTTTTGTTACCGGGTGACCCGCAGCGCGCCGAGTGGATGGCGCAAACGTTCCTGGAAGCGCCGCGCTGCATCAATCGCCGCCGCGGCGCACTTGGCTTCACCGGGCTGTTTGGCGGCAAACCCGTCAGCATCCAGGCGACGGGCATCGGCGTTTCATCGTTTCTGATCTATGCGCATGAACTGCTGGACCATTATGGCGCCCGGACGTTGATCCGCACCGGCACCTGCGGCAGCCTGACCGCAAAGGCAAAACTGCGCAGCCTTGTCATCTCGCAATCGGCGCAGGCGGAAAGCGCCCAGAGCGGCCAGGTTTTCGGCCTTTATGGACCCGCTGGCCCCGACCCGGCGCTCCTCGCATCGTCACTGGCCAAGGCGGTAGAATTCGGCATCGACCATCATGCCGGCCTGACGGTGTGCAGCGACATCTTCTATCACCCGGAGGGGCGCGCCCGTTTTGCCGTTGCGCGGGCGCAAGGAGCCCTGGCCGTGGATATGGAAACCAGCGCGCTCTATCGCATATCGGAGCATTTCGGAGCGCGTGCGCTGTCGATGTGTGTCGTGGTCGACAACATCGAGACCGGCGAACAGACCGACTATTCCGAGCGCCAGGCGCTTTTCACCGACATGAGCCGTCTGGCGCTCGCTGTCGCAGCCGAGAGCTAGCCGAGTTACGGGAGCAATTGCTTGCGCACGGCTGCCACATCGTCGGAGGCGACCGCCGGGGCGGCGTTGCCCCAACTGGCGCGCACATAGGTCAGGACGTCGGCGACCTCCTGGTCCTTCAGGCGCCAGGCCAGGGACGGCATGGCGGGCGTTGTCGGCGCATCAGCCGTATGCACGGCCTGACTGCCGGCAAGGACGAGCCGGGCCAATGTTTCGGAACTGCCCTGCGCAACGCTAGAATTGCCGGGCCACGATCCCGCCAAGCATCCGGCCTACCTGCCCGGATGCTGGACCGATAGAAACAGCATCGTGCCATCAGCCATGAATCAGGACCTGATCGCCCTTGCTCAGCTGGCAAGCAGCCTAAGGAGTTTACGGCCTGGACGACGCCTTATAGACTGAACACATGGCGCTCAAACGGATGGACAACATAGGAATCGTCGTCGATGACCTCGAAGAGACGATTGGTTTTTTTGGCGAGCTCGGCCTTGAGCTCGAAGGGCGGGCCATGATCGAAGGGGAATGGGCCGGACGTGTCACTGGACTGGGCGATCAGCGCGTCGAGATTGCCATGATGCGGACGCCGGACGGCCACAGCCGGCTCGAACTGTCCCGTTTCCTCACGCCGCCTGTCGTCGCCGATCACCGCAACGCCCCGGTTAACGCCCTGGGCTACCTCCGCGTCATGTTCACCGTGGACGACATTGACGGGACGCTTGAAAGGCTCCGCAATCGCGGTGCGCGGCTCGAAGGCTAAGTCGTCCAGTATAAAGACGTGTATCGGCTATGTTACATTCGAGGGCCTGGAGGGCTTCTCATCGGGCTCGCGCAAGAACTCAGCTGAGCGCAATGCGCTAAGCAGCCTCCCGCTTCGGCACCATCTGCTCATCCATTCCCGGCCGATGGCCCCGCAGATAGAGCGCGCAGGTGGTGCGCAGCATCGACGCAAAGTTCGGGATGGCGCCGTTGATCTCGATGGCTTCGTCATAGAGCTTGGAGATGAATTTCGGCGTCGTCAAATCCTGGTTTTCGGCGATTTCGTCCAGCAAAGCCCAGAATGTCGCTTCGAGCTGGATGCTGGTCGAGTGGCCGTCGATGCGAATCGACCGGTTGATCTGGCGATAGCCTTCGGGATCCTGGCCCGCAAACACCCTGCACATCCGACAAACCTCCCATGATTGTTGGTCTTGGGTGGACGGGCGTGCAGTTTGATACTGCTTGACCTGTCCCCACATGCATTCTCGGGCAAAATTGCCGGTCCGGCAATCGGACTTTCGTCCCGTTCGCGGCTGCGGGCGTGGTAACCGGCTGCCACCACCTTTTGTCCGTGCCGCGCATAATCGCCTCCACACCAGAACGGAGACTGATTTGGCCAAGGCGATCCACAGTATGATCCGGGTTCTCGACGAAGCCCGATCGCTCGATTTCTACAGAAACGCCTTCGGGCTCGATGTCGCCGACAGGCTGGATTTCGAGACATTCACGCTCATTTACCTCAGCAATGCCGAGGCAGGGTTCGAGCTCGAACTGACCGTGAACAAGGATCGGCAGGAGCCTTACGGGCTCGGCGACGGCTACGGCCATCTGGCGGTCTCGGTCGTCGATCTCGACGGCGAACATGATCGTCTCGGCGCGCTAGGGCTCAACCCGAAGAAAATCGTCGAGTTCAACCGCGACGGATCGCTGATCGCCCGCTTTTTCTTCATCGAGGATCCCGACGGCTACAAGATCGAGGTTCTGCAACGCGGAGGTCGCTTCCAATAGGAGACATCGCAGCCGTCCCCTGACGGGGGCAGCGCGCCAGCAACGGCGTTCTGAAGAGAGCGCACATAGCAAGCAGGGAGGAATAAAATGGTCACGATCTATGACGCGAAGCCTGGGCTGTCCCGTCGAGAGCTTCTTAAACGGGGCGGCATCGGCGCGCTGCTCGTCATCTCAGGCAGCGCCGTCATCAGCCCCGAGCATGCCTGGGGACTGGAGACATCGGCACTCAAGCCCGAAACCATGGCGACGCTGATCCAGATGGCGCGTGACATCTATCCGCACGATCAGGTTCCGGACAAATATTACGCCATTGCCGTGAAAGGCCACGACGAACAGGCCGGCAAGGACGCCGCCTACAAGACTATGCTCGAAGATGGCATCGCCGACCTCGACAAGAAGTCCGGTGACGGCGGCTACCGCGGCCTTGGCTGGGAGGACCAGCGCGTCGCCGTGCTGAAGCAAATCGAGGCGACGCCGTTCTTCCAGGCCATTCGGGGTGGCCTCGTGGTCAGCCTCTACAACCAGAAAGAGGTGTGGCCGATCTTCGGTTACGAGGGCGAGTCCTATTCCAAGGGCGGCTACATCGCGCGCGGTTTCGACGACATCGAGTGGCTCTGAGCCCCGTCGCTCCTGAACCCGCAAACAGAAATCATGGGAGGAAACCATGGCAGCTTCATTTGATCTGAACAACGATGGCGTGGTCGTCATCATCGGCTCGGGCGCCGGCGGCGGCACGCTCGGCAACGAACTCGCCCAGAAGGGTGTCGACGTCGTCATCCTGGAAGCCGGCGCGCGCCACGAATACGAAGACTTCATCAATGACGAGTGGGGTTCGTTCAGCCAGCTCGCCTGGACCGACAAGCGCACCACGTCCGGCGACTGGCGTGTGGCCAAGGATTTTCCCAACCTGCCGGCCTGGATCGTCAAGTCGGTCGGCGGTTCGACCACGCATTGGGCCGGAGCTTCGCTGCGCTTCCAGGAGCATGAGTTCAAGGGGCTGTCGACCTACGGCAAACTGGAAGGCGCCAACCTGCTCGATTGGCCGATCACGCTGGCCGAGATGGAGCCCTACTATGCCAAGGCTGAAGCCAAGATGGGCGTCACCGGCACCAATGACTGGCCGCGGCTGCCGGGCAACAACAATTTCAAGGTGTTGAAGGCCGGCGCCGACAAGCTCGGCTACAAGGAATGCCACACCGGCAACATGGCGATCAACTCGGTCGATCGCGACGACCGCATGTCCTGCCAGCAGACCGGCTTCTGCTTCCAGGGCTGTAAATGGGGCGCCAAATGGTCGACGCTCTACACCGAG
>NZ_RZRK01000506.1:0-4576 GCF_003997835.1 Mesorhizobium sp. M7A.F.Ca.CA.004.12.1.1 | reverse complement strand
GCCGCCCCTCCCTGGCGGCTCTCCTCCTCGATCCCTCCTTCTGGGCCGACTGGGCATCCGTCGTCGGCCTGGTCGGCCTCGTCATCGTCTTCGGCATCGCCCAGCCGGTCTTTCTCAGCGTCGCCAATCTGCAGGCGCTGCTGCTGGCGGCTGCGATCCTGGTCGTGCTGTCGATCGGCCAGACCTTCGTCATCGCCACCTCGGGCATCGACCTGTCGCTAGCGGCAGCCGTCATGCTCGGCGCCATCATCCTCGGCCTCGTCAACGCCGCCGGCTACGGCATCTTTGTCGCCTGCGTGCTCGCGGTTCTCGCCACCAGCGCGGTCGGCTTCCTCAACGGGCTGATCATCACCGCAGGCAAGATCCCCGACTTCGTGGTGACGCTCGGCACGCTGTCGGGCATCACCGGCCTTGGCCTTATCCTGTCGGGCGGTGAACCGACCATGGTCGGCTCGACCTTCCTGCTCAGGCTCGCCTCGGGCTCGTTCGGACCGTTCGGTTATCCGGTCTGGGTGGCGATCGCAGCCGTCATCGTCGCCCATATCGCGCTCTACCACACGCGCTTCGGCGTGCATTTGCTGGCGACCGGCGGCCAGGCGGAAAGCGCCGGCGCGCTCGGCATCCGTACCAACCGGGTCAAGATCGCCGCCTACACGATTTCCGGTCTCTGCGCCGGCATCGCGGCCATTCTTCTGGTCGCCCGCATCGGCTCGGCCGAACCGCAGATCAACACCAGCCTGCTGCTCAATTCGGTGGCGGCGGTGGTGCTGGGCGGCGTCAGCCTGTTCGGCGGCCGCGCCAGCATTCTGGGACCGGCGATCGGCGCGCTGATGCTCACAGCACTCGTCAACGGCCTGACCTTGCTCAACGTCTCAGCCTTCTACCAACCGCTTGCCGTGGGCGCCATCGTGGTGCTGGCGGCCCTGATCATGCGATATCAGAAATGAGCGCGCTCCATCACATCCCCGCCGCTGAGGCGATCATCGCCTGCGAAGGACTGAGCAAGCATTTCGGCGGCATCCGCGCCTTCACCGACGTCGCCTTCCAGGCCCGTCGCGGCGAGGTCACCGCCGTCATCGGCGACAATGGCGCCGGCAAGTCGACGCTGATCCGCAGCCTGGTCGGCGTGCATCAGCCGGACACCGGCAATTTGTTCTTCGACGGCCGGGCGCGGCCCTTCGCCAACCCCGACGAGGCACGCAAGGCCGGCATCGAGACCGTGCACCAGAACCTGGCGCTGATCGACGAACTGACGGTCGCGCAGAACCTGTTCCTCAACCGCGAGATCGTGCGTCGCATCGGGCCGTTCGCTTTCCTCGATCGCAAGGCGATGAAGCGCGAGGCCCGTTCCATGCTGTCGCGCCTGTCGATCAACGTGCCGTCGATCAACCAGCGTGTGCGGCGCTTGTCGGGCGGCCAGCGGCAGGCGATCTCGATCTGCCGCGCTGTCGGCTCCGGCGCCAAGCTGGTGGTGATGGACGAACCGACGGCAGCACTCGGCGTGCAGGAGACCGCCAATGTCGAGGCTCTGATCCGGCGTCTGCGCGAGCAGTCGGTCTCAGTCATCCTGGTCAGCCACAATTTCGATCAGGTCCGCCGCCTGTCCGACCAGATCTGGGTGATGCGGGCGGGAAAGATGGCGGCGACCGTGCGCGCTTCCGAAACGTCCGGAAACGAGCTCGTCGCGCTGGTCACCGGCGCGGCATAGTCCTGCAGCATCAGACTTAAAATCAAAGGGAGTTCGCCTGTGGCACCAATTCGTGTCGGACTGATAGGTCTTGGAGAGGTCGCGCAGTCGATCCATCTGCCTGTGCTGGGCGATCAGCGCGACCGCTGGGTGGTCGCGGGCGTGTACGACGTGTCGCCCAGCCTGGTGTCACTCGTCACCTCCGAATTTGCGACGGCAAAGGCCTTCGACACGGCCGAGGCGCTGATTAGTTCGCCCGACATCGACGCGGTGTTCGTGCTGTCATCCGACGACACCCACAGCCGCTTCGTGCGGGCGGCGATTGCTGCCAACAAGCATATCCTGCTGGAAAAGCCCGCCTGCCTGACGGTGCGCGAAATCGACGATCTGCTGGCGCTGATGCCGGGCTACGACAAGACCCTGTTCGTCGGCTATATGCGCCGCTACGCGCCGGCCTATCTGGCGGCCAAGGACGAACTGCCGGCATACGCCGACATCACCCATGTCCGAATCTTCGACCTGATCTCGGAAGGCCGGCACTTTCTCAAGAAGAGCCAGAACGTCCTCTATCCCAACGACATAGACCCTACCCTGCTGGCGCGTGGCGCAAGCGAACGCGACGCGCTGATCCGCGAGGTGGTCGGCGCCGACGCGCCGACCGATCTGGTGCGCGCCTATCGCGGCCTGACGGCGCTTTCCTCGCATCACATTTCGGCGATGCGCGGGCTGATCGGCGAGCCGGCGCGCGTGCTGGCCGCGCACCGCACCAATGGCGGCGCCAACACATCAGTCACCTTCGACTACGGCCATTTCGCTTGTCTCTACGACGCGGTGGTCGACGATCTCGGCCTGTTCGACGCCATGATCGAGGTGCGCTCGAACACCAGGCGTGTGCGCATTCTCTACGACACGCCCTACATCCGAAGCCTGCCGACGCGGCTGGAGGTCACCGATGCCGGCCCGCTCGGCCCGGTGACGAAAACCTTCGGGCCTCTCTACGGCGATGCTTTCTCGAATGAACTCGAGATTTTCCACCGCCACATCACCGAAGGCACAAAGCCTCTGACCGACCTCGCCGATTCACGCCGCGACCTCGCGCTGATGGCCGAGATCATCGAGCGGATGAAAGAAAGTGGCGGGCGCTGAGGCGCCGCCTGCCGCCTACTTCCCACAGTGATGGTCGTTGATCTTGTTCACCGCATTCGCGTCGGGTCCGACGCGATGATAGGAGCACGCGCCGGCGGCCGTCGTCACCAACTGCTGATCGTAGTAGCGCGGGCCGCCGAACAGGATGTCGATGAGATCGCCTTCGGCGGGAACGTAGCGTTCGGATTGGACCCGGCGGTCGTGGTGCCGGTCGCCAGCGAAAGCCGGGGCGCAAGCGCTTGAGCCCATGGCGACAGCGAGAGCTAGGATCGCAACGCATTTGGTGGTCATGCCAATACCCTCCTGGCCATTCCGGAATCACACCATACATCCAAAACCGCCAGCCGGACAAAAGTTCCGGAGAAGACCGCGATAGGCTCTTGCCGAAGCCAGCTGCCTCGCTCATCCATGGTGCGTGGAAATGTGGAACCTGTGATGACCGATGCCAGCCTTCATCTCGTCGAAGCGACGATCGACCAACTGCGCCGCGCGCTTGATGACGGCACCGTCACCAGCGTCGAACTGGTCGGGGCTTATCTCAGGCGCATCGGGCATTTCGACCGCCACGGCATCAGCCTCAACGCCGTCCCAGTGCTCAACCCTGACATGTTTAAGGAGGCGGCAGCCTCCGACCGGCGCCGAAGCAATGGCGCCGTGCTCGGACCGCTCGACGGCATCCCCTACACCGCCAAGGACAGCTACAAGGTGTCAGGCCTGACGGTGGCCGCCGGTTCGCCCGCCTTCGAGCATCTCATCGCCAATGAGGACGCCTTCACCATTGCCCGGCTGCGCGCCGGCGGCGCCGTGCTGATCGGGCTGACCAACATGCCGCCAATGGCCAATGGCGGCATGCAGCGCGGCGTCTACGGTCGCGCCGAGAGCCCCTACAATGGCGACTATCTGACCGCCGCCTTCGCGTCGGGCTCGTCCAATGGCTCCGGCACGGCGACGGCGGCCAGCTTCTGCGCCTTCGGGCTTGGCGAAGAAACCTGGTCGTCCGGCCGCGCGCCGGCCACCAACAATGCACTGGTCGCCTACACCCCGTCGCGCGGCGTCATTTCGGTGCGCGGCAACTGGCCCCTTGTGCCGACCATGGATGTCGTGGTGCCGCACGCGCGGACAATGCCCGACATGCTCGAACTGCTCGATGTGATCGTCGCCGACGATCCCGAGACGCGAGGCGATTTCTGGCGCGCGCAGCCCTGGGTCAAGCTGCCGAAAAGCTCCGACGTGCGGCCGCCCCGCTATACCGACCTCGCACTGGCGGGGTCGTTGAAAGGCAAGCGGCTCGGCGTGCCCAGAATGTATATCGGCCGCGACAGCGAGGCCGATGCGCCGATCGAAACCCGCGCCTCGGTGCTTGCCCTTTGGCAACAGGCAGCGGCCGATCTCGCGCGGCTTGGCGCCGAGGTGGTCGAGGTCGATTTTCCCGTCGTTTCCAACTATGAGCGCGACCGCCCCGGCGCGCGCACCATGGTCGAGCGCGGGCTGATGCCCCAAGAGTTCGCCGAGCGCGAACTCTGGGATCTCTGCATCTGGGGCTGGGACGACTTTTTGCGCGCCAATGCCGACCCGTCTTTGCCCGATCTCGTCTCGGTCGACGGCCCAAAGATCTTCCCGCAGCCGCCGGGCACGCTGCCCGACCGCTATGAGGGCGGCTTCGACCTGAGGGAATATGTCGAGCGGGCGCGGTCCGGCGTCACGCCCGTCACGGAAATCCCGACGATTGAAGAAGGCCTGAAG
>NZ_RZRK01000505.1:0-4582 GCF_003997835.1 Mesorhizobium sp. M7A.F.Ca.CA.004.12.1.1 | reverse complement strand
CGTGTTGGTGCCCGGCTGGATGTTGGCGTCGGCGCGCAGCCGCGCCACCACGCCCTTGCCGCCGAGATTGGTGACGGCGAAAGTGTCCGAGCCGGCCGGTTCGACGACCTCGATGTGACAGTCGGCGGTTGCGATGTGCGAGGCGTTGCGCTCGGCACCTTCCGGATCGGTCAGGGCTTCGGGGCGGACACCGAAGATGATCGGTTTGCCCTGGAATGCCGACAGGCCGGCCGGTGCATTGGCCATCGGCAGCGAGATCGGCTCTCGTGCTTCGCGCTGCAGCACGACGGACAGCGCGTTGCCTGACGTGCCGATCGTCGCCGGGATCAGGTTCATCGCCGGCGAGCCCATGAAATCGGCGACGAAGAGATTGCTCGGGTTGTTGTAAATTTCGGCCGGCGTACCGAACTGCTGCACCTCGCCATCGCGCATGACCGCGATCTTGGTGGCCAGCGTCATCGCCTCGATCTGGTCGTGTGTGACGTAGACGATGGTGGTGCCGGTGGTGGCATGCAGGCGCTTGATTTCGATGCGCATGTCAACACGCAGCTTGGCGTCGAGGTTGGACAAGGGCTCGTCGAACAGGAACAGTTTTGGGTCGCGCACCAGCGCCCGGCCCATGGCGACGCGCTGGCGCTGGCCGCCGGAAAGCTGGCTCGGCTTGCGCTGCAAGAGGTGGCCGATCTGCAGCACCTTGGCCACCTTGTCGATGGCCTTCTGGCGCTCCGCCGCCGGCACGCCGCGCATCTCCATGCCGAAGGAGATGTTTCCGGCCACCGTCATGTTGGGGTAGAGCGCGTAGCTCTGGAAAACCATGGCGATGTCGCGCTTGGAAGGATGCAGATCGTTGATGGTGCGGCCGTCGACCCGGATTTCGCCCGAGGTGATCGTCTCCAGGCCGGCGATGGTGTTGAGCAAGGTCGACTTGCCGCAGCCGGAAGGGCCGACCAGCACCAGGAAGCCGCCTTTCTCGAGCTCGACATCGATCCCCTTCAGGATCTCGACCTGGCCGAAGCGCTTCCTCAAACCATCAATTTCCAGAAAAGCCATCGGATTATCCTTTGACGGCGCCCGCCATCAGACCGCGCACGAAATAGCGGCCGGCGAGCACATAGACGAGAAGGGTGGGCAGTGCCGCGATCATCGCGGCGGCCATGTTGACGTTGTATTCGACGACGCCGGTCGACGTGTTGACGACGTTGTTGAGCGCCACCGTCATAGGCATCGCGTCGCCAGTGCCGGCGTAAGCCGAGGCGAACAGGAAGTCGTTCCAGATGTTGGTGAACTGATAGATAACGGTGACGACGAAGATCGGCATCGAGTTCGGCAGCATGATGCGGCGGAAGATCTGGAAGAAGGATGCGCCGTCGACCTGTGCCGCCTTGACCAGTTCGGTGGGGAACGCCTCGTAGTAGTTGCGGAAGAACAGCGTGGTGAAGCCGATGCCGTAGACGACGTGGACGAAAACCAGATTGACGGTCGGATTGCCGAGCCCAAAGCTGGTTCCCGTTGCATTCTGCAGCGTGACGCCGAAGCGGCCGAGGCTGCCGAGGATGGTCGCCATCGGCAGCAGCACCGACTGGAACGGAATGAAGCAGGCGAACAGCATCAGCCCGAACACCAGCGTTGCGCCGCGGAAACGCCATTTGGTCAGCACGTAGCCGTTGAGCGCGCCGAGCATCGTCGAGATCAGCACAGCCGGGACCACCATCTTGATGGAGTTCCAGAAATAGCCCTTGATGCCGGCGCAGGTGAGGCCGACGCAGGTCTCGCCCCAGGCCTTCAGCCAGGGATCGAAGGTCGGTGCCCTGGGCAGCGCCAGCATGTTGCCGTTCTGGATCTCGTCCATGGTCTTGAACGAGGTCACCAGCATGACGAACAGCGGCATCAGATAAAATAGCGCAAACAGCGCCAGCAGCCCGTAGATGACGATGCGGTTGATGACCCTGGCGTTGACGCCGCCGGAGGCCTGGCGGGCGGGAGTGGTGAAGGCGCTCATCGCGGCTTCTCCCGCAGTTCCGAATAGAGATAGGGCACGATGATTGCGACGATGGTCATCAGCATGATCACCGCACTGGCCGAGCCGACGGCCATTTCGTTGCGCTTGAACGTGTACTCATACATGAAGTTGGACGGCAGCCAGGCCGATCCACCGGGCCCGCCGCTGGTCAGTGCGACCACGAGATCGTAGGACTTGATGGCGAGATGCGCGAGCACGATGAAAGCCGACAGGAAGATCGGCCGCAGCAGCGGGATGACGATGCGGCGGTAGAGCTGGAAGGTGGTGGCGCCGTCGATCTGCGCCGCCTTCATGATCTCGCCGTCGATGCCGCGCAGGCCGGCCAGGAACATCGCCATGATGAAGCCGGAGGCCTGCCAGACGCCGGCAATGACCACCGTGTAGATGACGAAATCCTTGTTCTTGATCCAGTCGAAATGGAAGCTCGTCCAGCCCCATTGATGCAAGGTCTGCTCGAGGCCGAGGCCGGGATCGAGAAACCATTTCCAGGCGACGCCGGTGACGATGAAGGACAGCGCCATCGGGTAGAGATAGATCGGCCTCAACATGCCTTCGCCGCGGATCTTCTGGTCGAGCAGGATGGCCAGGAACAGGCCGAGCGCTAGGCAGATGGCGATGTAGAGAAAGCCGAAAATACCCATATTGGTGATCGACGTGTACCAGCTCGACGGCGGGTCGGTGTCGAAGGTCCAGCCCCACAGCCGCTGATAGGCGCGCGAGCCGGTCAGGACATAGGACGGGAAGGTCTTGGAATTGGTGAAGGACAGATAGATCGTCCACAGGATGAAGCCGTAGACGAAGACGATGGTGATGGCGAAGCTGGGCGCCAGCACGATCTTCGGCAATGCGTCCTGCAGGCGTGAGCGCACCGAGGCGCGTGGCCGCGCATGCTCCGGCGTCAGCTTGATCTGGCTTGTCGCTACCGTGCTCATGGGCTCCTCCCGTCGACTCGCGGCCAACCAGCTTCGCGGATCCAAGTTCGCGGATCTGGGCCTTCCCCGCCGGAGCGGGGAAGGGTTTTTGGCGCGTGGCGCTTACTTGGCGTCGTCGATTGCCTTGACCAGCTCGGTCACGGCCTCGTCCGAGGTCTTGATCTGACCATGGACGAATTTGGAGACGACATCCTTATAGGCATTGGCGACCGCCGGAGGCGCGCCATAGCCCTGGGCCAGCGAGCCGAACAGCGTGCCGCCTTCGTTGGCCGCCTTCAGATCGGCGATGCCCTTCTTGCCGCAAGCGTCGAAGTCGGTGTCCGGAACGTCGGTACGGGCCGGAACCGAACCCTTGACGACGTTGAAGGCCGACTGGAAGCTCTTCGACAGGGTGGCGGTGGCCAGCGCGACCTGGGCGGCCTTGCGGTCGTCCGGAACGTTGAACATGCCGAACATGTCGGAGTTGTAGATCACCGAGCCGTCGGTGCCCGGGAAGCGATAGCAAAGGAAGTCGGTGCCCGGCGTTTTCTTGGCGGCGTTGAACTCGCCCTTGGCCCAGTCACCCATGACCTGCACCAGGGCGTCGCCCTTGATGACCATGGCGGTGGCAAGGTTCCAGTCGCGGCCGGAGAAGTTGGGGTCGACATAGGTGACGAGCTTGGCCAAATTGTCGAACGACTTCTTCATCGTGTCGGACTTCAGCGATTCGTCATCGAGGTCGTTGAAGGCCTTCTTGTAGAACTCGGGTCCGCCAGTCGACAGCACGACGGAGTCGAACATGGTGGCTTCCTGCCAGTTCTGGCCGCCGAGAGCGAGCGGGATCACGCCTGCCGCCTTGGCCTTGTCGAGCAGGGCAACGAAGTCGTCGAAGGTCTTCGGCTCGGTGCCGCCGATCTTGTCCAGGACGGCCTTGTTGATCCACAGCCAGTTGACCGAGTGAACGTTGACCGGCGCCGCGACCCACTTGCCGTCATAGACCGAGAACTTCTGCAGGGCCGCCGGAACGGACTTGTCCCAGCCTTCCTTCTTCGCCGTTTCGGTCAGGTCGCCCATGACGCCGGCAGCGGCGTAGTCGAGCACGGTATAGCCGAGCATCTGCGAGGCGGTCGGATAATTGCCGGCCGCGACCATCGCCTTCAGCGCGGTCATGGCGGCATCGCCGCCGCCGCCGGCCACCGGCACGTCCTTCCAGGCATAGCCTTCCTTGGCCAGATCGCCTTTAAGGACGTTGAGAGCAGCCGCTTCGCCGCCCGACGTCCACCAATGCAGCATCTGCACTTCCTTGACGTCCTCGGCGTGGGCCGCGAAAGCCAGGCCCGACGCGAGAGCCGTTCCGATAAGCAGTTTGCGCAACATGTACTTCCTCCCTTGTTGCATTACACGACCGGTGAAGCCCACCGGGTTCTTCTCAACTCAGCCGACCCACCATCCGGTGCGCTGGCCGCGATGAAACTGAATTGTCTTTTCCTCGGTATAGTCCTCGACGGCGCGTTTGCCGAGTTCGCGTCCGAGACCGGACTGCTTGTAGCCTCCGAAAGGCAGCTCGGGATAACCTTCCATGAATGTGTTCACCCAAACGGTTCCCGAACGCACTCCACGCGCGACCGACATGCAAGTGTCGATGCTGGCG
>NZ_RZRK01000504.1:0-4593 GCF_003997835.1 Mesorhizobium sp. M7A.F.Ca.CA.004.12.1.1 | reverse complement strand
GTTCGTCACCAGCCATCAATGCTTGCGTGCTGGCGTCGATCGCCGCTTTCGCGCTGCTGCTGACGCTTATCGTCTACGCAACCGGCAATCTCGGCGCCGCACTGGGTGCTCATCTCGGCAACAACCTGACCGGGTTTCTCTTGATCTCGCATCAGGAAAGCTACAATTCCTTCGCCCTGTTCAATGCCAGGCCGCTCGAGGGACCGGGCTGGGCGACGTCGGATGCGGTTCTCATCGCCTTCATCGGCATCGCCTGCAGCATGCTGACCATCGTGCTGCTTCTACATCCGCGTTCGCCGCTCAAGGTCGCCGCCGAATTTCCATAGTCGAGCCGGGAAATCCGTCTAGGCTGTTGCGGACTGTGAACTATTCTTCACATATGGATTGACACATCAAGCCTGTGAACTATAGTTCACAGATGGTCGAGGTTCGCCAAACCACCGACTTTCGCGACTGGCTCAACAGCCTGAGGGATAAGCGGGCCGCCGAAAAGATCGCGATCCGCATCGCCCGCGTCCAGTCCGGCCTCATCGGAGACGTGAAGTATTTCGATGGCATCGGCGAACTTCGGTTGGACGTTGGCCCTGGATACCGCCTCTATTTCATCAAGCGCGGCAACGAAATCATTATCCTGCTTTGCGGCGGCGACAAGTCCAGCCAGGGCCGCGACATCAAAAAGGCCATTCAGATGGCCAGGGAGCTATGATCATGGCAATCGAAACCGTTCCGTTTGATCCCGCCGAGCATCTTGGCAGCGCCGAAGGGCAGGCCGAGCTGCTGGCCGACGCCTTTGCGACCGGCGACCCTGGCTATATAGCAAACGCGCTCGGCATTGTTGCTCGTGCGCGCGGCATGACCGCTGTTGCAAAGGAAGCAGGCGTCACTCGTGAAGCTCTTTACAAAGCACTGAGGCCAGACGGTGACCCGCGCCTTTCGACGCTACTGGGTGTCACAAAGGCGCTCGGGGTGAAGATCACAGCCGAGCCGTCTAGTTAATCAGGGTTTCCAAAGACCCCTCGCGCGCAGAATTGTTTGCCCAATTCGCATGCCGGCAACCACTGCCGTGGCTGCCGCACGCCCTGCAATCCGGTCTTCGTCTTGACTCCGTGTCCGATTTCCTGTCTACACGCCCCGAATTCCGCGACGAGTATCCCTCCGAGCAAGCCGACCAGGACGCCGAAACCTCTTTGAGGTGAAGTGCTGTAAATCGATCCTGGAGGCCAACACCCGGCAGCGCTGAGCGCCCCCGGGTGCTTTTTGGTTTTGGCTTTTGGTTGGACACTGGGCGCGAACGCATTACCTCTCGGGCATCATCCGGATGCCAGGGAAAAGGAAAACGAATGTTTGAATCGCTACAGGAACGTCTTGGTTCGATCCTGAACGGCCTGACCGGCCGCGGCGCGCTATCGGAGGCTGATGTCTCGGCGGCGCTGCGCGAGGTGCGCCGTGCGCTGCTCGAAGCAGACGTGGCGCTGGAAGTGGTGCGCTCCTTCACCGACAAGGTGCGCGAGAAGGCCGTCGGCGCTGCCGTGGTCAAGTCGATCAAGCCCGGCCAGATGGTCGTCAAGATCGTCCATGACGAACTGGTCGAGATGCTCGGCGCCGAAGGCGTCGCCATCGATCTCAATGCCCCGGCGCCGATCGTCATCATGATGGTCGGCCTGCAGGGTTCGGGCAAGACGACCACTTCGGCCAAGATCGCCAAGCGTCTTTCCGAGCGTCAGAACAAGAAGGTCCTGATGGCCTCGCTCGACACGCGGCGCCCCGCCGCGCAGGAGCAGCTTCGCCAGCTCGGCGAACAGGTCAAGGTCGCCACGCTGCCGATCATCGACGGCCAGTCGCCGGTCGACATCGCCCGCCGCGCCGTGCAGGCGGCCAAGCTCGGCGGCCACGACATCGTCATCCTCGACACCGCCGGCCGCACCCATATCGACGAGCCGCTGATGGTCGAGATGGCCGACATCAAGAAGGTGTCGAGCCCGCACGAAATCCTGCTGGTCGCCGATTCGCTGACCGGCCAGGACGCAGTCAACCTGGCCAAGAGCTTCGACGAGCGCGTCGGCATCACCGGCCTCGTCCTGACCCGCATGGACGGCGACGGCCGTGGCGGTGCGGCTCTTTCGATGCGCGCCGTCACCGGCAAGCCGATCAAGCTGATCGGCACTGGCGAGAAGATGGACGGGCTGGAGGAATTCCACCCCAAGCGCATCGCCGACCGCATCCTCGGCATGGGCGACATTGTCTCGCTCGTCGAAAAGGCCGCCGAGAACATCGACGCCGAACAGGCGGCGGCGATGGCCAAGAAGATGCAGTCGGGCAAGTTCGACCTGAACGATCTCGCCGGTCAGCTTCAGCAGATGTCGAAGATGGGCGGCATGGGCGGCATCATGGGCATGATGCCCGGCATGGGCAAGATGAAGGACCAGATGGCCGCCGCCGGTCTCGACGACAAGATGTTCGGCCGCCAGCTCGCCATCATCTCGTCGATGACCAAGGCCGAGCGCGCCAATCCCGATTTGCTCAAGCATTCGCGCAAGAAGCGCATCGCCGCCGGTTCCGGCACCGACGCGGCCGAAATCAACAAGCTGCTCAAGATGCACCGCGGCATGGCCGACATGATGAAGGCGATGGGCGGCAAGGGCAAAGGCGGCGGCCTGATGCGCGGCATGATGGGCGGCATGATGGGCGGCGGCATGCCGGACCTGTCGAAGATGGACCCCAAGCAGCTCGAAGCTTTGCAGAAGCAGGCACAGGCAGCCGGCCTCGGCGGCGGCATGAAAGGCCTTCCTGGCGGCGGTGGCCTGCCCAGCGGAATGCCCGGTCTGCCCGGCGGCATGAAACTCCCCGGGCTCCCCGGCCTCGGCGGTGGCGGGCTGCCCGGCCTTGGCAAGAAGAAGTGAGGACGCCATGAACGAAGAGAAGGACATGGCCGACGCCCGCGCTCTCCTGGCCGATTACCGCGCCTCGATCGACAACATCGACGCGGCCCTCATCCACATGCTGGCCGAGCGCTTCCGCTGCACCAAGGCGGTCGGCGTGCTGAAGGCGACGCATGGCCTGCCGCCGGCCGACCCGGCACGCGAGCAGCAGCAGATCGCCCGGCTTCGCCAGCTGGCGAAGGATGCCCATCTCGACCCGGATTTCGCGGAAAAATTCCTCAACTTCGTCGTCCGCGAAGTGATCCGCCACCACGAACAGATCGCCGCTTCCAACGGCGTGATGAAAGCCGGCTGAGAAACCAGCCACCAACCGACCAACCAAATCAGCCTTTTTAGGAGAAAATAAATGCCCTTGAAGATCCGACTGGCCCGTGCGGGCTCGAAGAAGCGTCCTTACTACCACGTCGTCATTGCCGACGCCCGTTCGCCGCGTGACGGCCGGTTCATCGAGTCGATCGGCTCATGGAACCCGCTACTGCCCAAGGACGGCGAACGCGTCAAGGTCGACGCCGACCGCGTCAAGCATTGGCTGGCGCATGGCGCCCAGCCGACCGACCGCGTGCTGCGCTTCCTCGACGAGGCCGGCCTCGTCAAGCGCGACGCCCGTTCCAACCCGAAGAAGGCCGAGCCGGGCAAGAAGGCGCAGGAACGCGCTGCCCTTCTGAAGAAGGCGCAGGAAGATGCCGCTGCTGCTGTTGCGGCCGCCGCCGCTGCACCGGCCGAGGCGGAAGCCGCCACCGCCGAATAATTGCTCTATTCGCATCCAGGAAAACGGCGGGCCATGTGCCCGCCGTTTTCCTGTCCAGTTCTGTCTGTAAGAGCTGCCGATCAATAACCGTCCGGGCAGCGGTCGACGTAGACGCGGCCACGGCGATCACGGTAGCGGCATTCGCCACGCTCGCTCGCCCGGCCGATCAGCGCGCCGGCAACGGCGCCGACAGCACCACCGACGACGGCGCCTTCAACCGGATCGCCAGCGACCGCCGCACCGACGGCAGCGCCACCGAGGCCGCCTACGGCCGCGCCTTTTTCCGTTTGCGAACAAGCGGCGAGCGGCACCAGCAGCGCCATCAAAAGCATCATTTTCTTCATCATCGTTCCTCTCCGATAGGAGCCGCCTCCGCCGCCAGGCGAATCTCTAACTCGCAACTCCGCGATTCGATCCCTGAGACATTACCCGGCAAAGGGTCAGGCTTTCAGCGGAAAGCGATGCTTCGATCTGGATCTAACGGCTGAACGGGATCAGCGCGCGGACCCTGGCATCGCGCAGATACAGGCCGCCCCACAGGATAATGCCGAGATAGACGCCGAACAGCATGTGCGAGAACAGCGGGTTGTCGACGCGGACATTGGTGGCGATAGCGCCGCCCATATAGGCGGTGAGCAGGATGGCGCCGAGCACCGAGGTGCGCGGCAGTGCATAGAGAGCGGTCGAGATCAGGCTGATGACGCCCAGCATGCGCGCGACATTGGCATCGGCCGGCCAGCCGAGCGGCACCATCGTCTGGGTGACGACATCGAGCGGCGGCAGCTTGATGACGCCATCGAAGATCATGAACAGCACGATAACGCCGCTGAGCGCGCGGCCGGTCCATAAAGCGCCCGGCGAGACGGGCGCGGTTTCGGAAATGCTCATGGTGGTCCCTCCTAGTGG
>NZ_RZRK01000503.1:0-4595 GCF_003997835.1 Mesorhizobium sp. M7A.F.Ca.CA.004.12.1.1 | reverse complement strand
GAGCGGTTCTGACGCAGTATCTCGTCGACGCGGTCCGGATGCGCCTTGAACCAGGCGCGGATCGACTGCATCGTCACCTCCGCCAGCGGGATCTCGCCAATCTCGCTCAGGATCTTGCCGGGCCCGGTGAAGCGCTGGCCGGATTTGGCGGCATAGGTGACGCGGACAAGCCGGCCGTCGGTCATGGCGAGGCGTGCGGCACCTTGCACGTGAATGAAGAAGGCATCGACCTTGTCGGCCAGCCAGGCGATTTCCAGGCCCTTGCCGTCGAGCGCGCCGCGCTCGATCTCGCCACGGTCGGGATACTCGACCGGCCCGTTCGGCGTCTGGCGCGCGAAAGCGAGGTAGGGATCCAGGCCGGGCGGCCGGTTTCCGTCGTCGATATCGACGAGATCGGCCGGGCGCGACAGCAACGGCACCGAAAATCGGTCCGTGCGCACCGGTGACGCCTCGACTTGCGGTTCATAGAAGCCGGTGACGAGCCCGGCGCCGCCATGTTCGGCAGGGACAAGCGCCGGGGCAAAATGGCGCTCGAAGAAGGCGCGGGCTTCCCCGCGGGCCAAAACCGGCGACCGATTCGCCGGCGAAACGGTCCGCGCCTCCGCGTAGGCATCGGCAAAAGCTTGGAAGTCGACGCCGAGCGCACCGCTGCGATAGGGTTTGGTCAGCACATGGAAGGCCGAGCGGCGAAAGGCGGCGAAGGCCGCCAGATGGTCGTCATCGTCCCAGCCGGGCAGGTCGCCAAAGGCTTTCTCGACAAAAAGAGGCGATAGCGACACCGGAGCCTCGCCGCGTGTTTCCGAACTAGTCTTCTTCCTCGGTGGCGACGAGCTTCCAGTTCGGATCGCGCGAGCGCGTGTCGCGGGCGAAGGTCCAGACATCCTTGACCTCGGCGACGGTTTCCGGGTCGCCGTCGATGACCGCGCCTGCCTTGTCGCGGGTCGCCGAAATCAGCTCGCTGATGATGCGCAGCGTGACATGCGCCTCGCCGCCCTTCATCTCGGCCGAGACGATGTCGGCCTTGTCGATGCCGACGAAGGAGGACTGGATCTTTTCCGCCTTGGCCTCGCGCTCGCCGATGGCGGCGACAAAACCGTCATAGACCTCGCGCGACAACAGGTTCTTCAGCGTTTTGCGATCGCCGTCGGCATAGGCCATGACGATCATCTCGTAAGCCATCTTGGCGCCGTCGACGAAACCCTTCGGCTCGAAGGACGGATCATTGTCCTTGATCGTGCGCAGGCCCTTGTTGAGGTCGGTGTCGGGCTTGGCGAAAGCGTCGATCGCGGCATAGGTGTCGGGAGCCGGCTCGCCTGGCGCGCGCTTGCGCGGCAGCGAGACGACGTTTTCGGATTTCTGGGCGGCATCCTTGTCGCCGGTGCGAGCCGCCGAATAGGGATCGAAGGGCGGCCGTTCGCTGCCGGTGCGGCGGCCCAGCACATTGCGCAGCTGGAAAAAGATGACCACCGCCGCAATCAGGAAGAAAATCGTGCCGAAGTCGAAGAATCCCATATCTTCCGCCAATCAATCCCTGCCCTGTGGCCGGACCGTCAGGCCCAATGGCCACGGTCGCATAGCGTTCAACATTCAAAGCATATAGAACGCAAGGCGCAATCATTCAAATCAAAGGCAGGCATACCTATCTAACAGCCTCAGTGCCAGCGGCGATTGCTCGCTGGCGGCCAAAACAATCGAAACGATCATAACAATCGAAAAAGGTTGGCAAGACTTGCGCATTTCGCTGCTTCCCTTCTTTCTCCTCGCGCTTCCGCTGCTGGAAATCGCCGGTTTCGTCATCGTCGGCCGCGAGGTCGGCGCGCTGGCGACGGTCGGCCTCGTGCTGGCCTCGAGCATCGCCGGCGTGCTTTTGCTCCGATACCAGGGCTTTGGTGTGATGGCCCGCATCCGCACCGAGATGGCCGCCGGCCAGAACCCCAGCCGCCATCTTGCGCACGGCGCCATGATCGTGGTTGCGGCGATCCTCCTGATCATCCCCGGCTTCATATCAGACATCATCGGCCTGCTGCTGTTCCTGCCGCCATTGCGCGATTTTGCCTGGAGCCGGTTCAAGGGCCGCATTGTCGTCGCCACCGATTTCTCGACCGGCGGTTTTCGTGGCCGGCGCGACAGGGTCATCGACCTCGAAGACGGCGACTATTCGCGCGAAGACGATCTGAAGCGCGGACCGGATCACAACTCGCCGTGGCGCCGCCTGAAGGACGATTAGGGCGCCGTCCCATCTCCATCCCGCAGCCCGGAAGCAAGGCGGCAAACCTTGTCTTGTCATCCCCGCCATGGTAGCGAACGCCCGATTTCAATTCGGTCAGCGACGCTGCCCAGGCAAGAGGACAAGGCTTATGGCCAGCAAAGATGACGCGCCGGTCGGCGCAGCCAACGGAAACGGCAATGCGGCGCAGCCGTCGCTCAACGTTCTGGCGCAATATGTGAAGGACCTGTCCTTCGAAAGCCCCGGCGCGCCCAATTCGCTGCGCGGTCGCGACAAGGCGCCGGGCATCGCCATCAACGTCAACGTCAACGCCAACCCGCTCTCCGACAAGCAGTTCGACGTCAATCTGACGCTGAACGCCAAGGCGTCCTTCGACCAGGAAGTGCTGTTCAATGTCGAGTTGGTCTATGGCGGCGTGTTCGCCATCGCAGGTTTTCCGCAGGAGCACATGCTGCCGATCCTGTTCATCGAATGCCCGCGCCTTTTGTTCCCGTTCGCCCGCCAGATCATCGCCGAGGCAACCCGCAATGGCGGCTTCCCGCCGCTGATGCTCGACCCCATCGACTTCGCACAGATGTTCCAGCAGAAGCTGGCCGAGGACGAGGCGTCCAAGGTCAAGGTGAGCTGAGCTCGGCTGCCATCGCTGTTGTTTTCTGAGAACCCGGCCTCGCGCCGGGTTTTCTGTTTGAGGTGCTGGAGAGATAGCTGAGGCGCCGGCGCCCTTCGAATGGCCTAGCCCTCCCGTCTTCGTCATCCTAGGGCGAAGCAAGGAGCGAAGCGACGCAGCGCAGACCCTAGGATCCATGCCGTGACGTGCGCCTTAGAATGCAACGGATCAGAATGGCGCTTGCCCCCGCGCCTATGCTCGCTACGCTAAAACGATGACCGGCTATGTCTACATGACTGCGAGCCAGAAGGCCGGCACCATCTATATCGGTGTCACCAACGATCTCGGTCGCCGCATGCCGGAGCACAAATCCGGTGAGGGCTCGCGCTTCACCAGCCGCTACGGTGTTCAGCGGCTGGTCTGGTACGAAGAATTTTTCGATATCACCGATGCCATCCAGCGCGAGAAGTCGCTGAAACGCTGGCCGCGCCAACGGAAGATCTAATTGAAAAGGCCAATCCGGAATGGTTCGAGCTGATTCGCGGGACGGGGTGGTAGGCGTTCGGTTTTTTGCACCGCCGGAGCCACTGCACCACTGTCACTGCATGGATCCTAGGGTCTCCGCAACGTCGCTTCGCTCCTGCTCCGCCCTAGGATGACGAAGACGCGAGGGTTTCGGTCAGTAGTTGCTCAGCCAGCCGCAACCTTCAGCCACAGCGCCTTTTCGCCAAGCGTCCCGACCATGCCGGTGTGCGCGGCGCGTTCGGCTTCGGTGACACGCGGCGGCAGGGGTGCCGGGCGCTGGCTGATGATGATTTCGATCTGGCGGACATTCTCGCCTTGCGCCGGCGCGGTGGCGCTGTCGAGGATGAGTGCCGCCTGCTTGCCGCCGATCAGCTCGATATAGACCTCGGCCAGCAATTCGGAATCGAGCAGGGCGCCGTGCTTGGTGCGCTTGGTGTTGTCGATGCCGTAGCGCCGGCAGAGCGCATCGAGCGAGTTGGGGCCCATCGGGTGCTTGCGGCGCGCCAGCGCCAGCGTGTCGACGACAAAACCATTGTCTATGACCGGGTGACCCAGCCGGCCGAATTCAACGTTGAGGAAGCCGACGTCGAAGGTTGCGTTGTGGGCGACCAGCTTGGCGCCGTCGGTGAAGTCCAGCCACTCCTGCGCAATCTCGGCAAAGGTCGGCTTGCCCGCGAGGTCCGCCGCGCTGATGCCGTGCACCGCCTGCGCCTCGGCGTGGATCGCGCGGCCTTGCGGGTTGATGTAGTGGTGGAAGGTCCTGCCGGTCGGGAAGCGGTTGACCAGCTCGACGCCGCCCAACTCGATGACGCGGTCGTCGCGCGAATCGAGGCCGGTGGTTTCCGTGTCGAAGATGATTTCACGCATCGAATCAGTCGCTCCAAAGGAGCAGAATCGTGAGACCGGAACAAAATGGCAATGGGAAACGAAGCTGATCAAGGCAATCACTACAGGTTTGCGCTGCCCCTCATCGCCCTGCCGGGCCCTTCTCCCCGTATAGTGACGGGGAGAAGGGGCTGGCCGCAACCTCGGCTCCCTTTCCGAACCTTGGAGATTGGCGAAATCCTTTGCGACAGCGTCCTTCTCTCCGTCACTATACGGGGAGAAGATGCCGGCAGGCAGATGAGGGGCGGCGCCGACGTTGACAGACAGCAGCCAGTGTCAGTGGCGCGGTCCGCCGCGCCCAATTAGCTCCGCAATGATCGCGTTCACTTGAACACGCGCAGCGTCCAATCC
>NZ_RZRK01000502.1:0-4598 GCF_003997835.1 Mesorhizobium sp. M7A.F.Ca.CA.004.12.1.1 | reverse complement strand
AATCGCCGAAATCGGGACCCTGGCTGGCGCGTGGCCGGCCGAGCGGATCACGATCGGCGTTCTGCTGCCGGCCGCCTTCCTCGCCGCCGCCCTGGTCGCCCTGCATGGCTTGCATCTGCTTCATCATGTCCTTGGCGCCCTTGCGCAGCGCTTCCAGCGCCCGGCCCTGATGACCGACGGCCGCATCGCCTTCGCCCTCGCCGAGTGCCTGTTCGGCATTGCCCATGGACTTGCCGGCCTCGCCAAATCCTTCATTGGGCTCCATACCCATGCCTTCGAGGCCCTTCTTCAGCTGATCCAGGTCGCTTTGCAGCTGGCCCTGGCCCTGCTGCAGCTGTTTCAGCGCATCGGCGAATTCCTGGGGTGTCATCGGCTTTTGCCGGGCGAGCGGATCGCGGTCTTCGCCGACGCCGGGTCTGTCCTCATCCTGGCCGCCTTCGCCGAGCTGCTCGTCACGGTTCTGCCCGCGCTGGCGCTCGCCGCGCTGCATCTGATCCATGCGGAAGGTGTCGTTCATCATCTCCTGCTGACGCCGCAGGATCTCACCCAGCTTGTCCATCTGCTGGCGCATCTCGCTGTCCTGCTGGCCGCCTTGCTGCTGACGGCCGGCTTGCAGATTGTTCATCATGTCCTGCAGTTGCGACAGCAGTTGCTGGGCCTTGTCGCGATCTCCGGACTTCGCCAGGTTTTCGATCTGGTCCATCATGCGATCGATGTCGCTCTGGCGCAGTTCCTGGCCATTCTGCTGCATCTGCGGGGCGTTGGGATTCTGCTTGGCGCGCTCCGCGAATTCCTGCAGGAACTGGTTCATCGCCTCGCGCAGTTCCTTCATCGCCTTTTCGATTTCAGCGTCGCTGGCGCCATTCTTGATGGCGTCCTGCAGCGCCTGTTGCGCCTGGCGCAGCCGCTTTTCGGCGGCCGAAAGATTGCCTTCCTCGATGCCGAGCGCGATTTCCCAGAGATAGGAGACCTCGCTGCGCAATTGATCGTCGCTCTCGGCCATCTTCAGCCGGGTGCGGGCGCTCATGATGGCGAGATAGTGAGACATGTTGTCGAACGTGTCTTCCGGCCGCAGCGTGATGGCGTCCATCAGGTCGAGCACGCGCGGCTTGGCGTTGGCGTCGAGCGCCAGCAGGCGGCGCTGTTCGATCACGGCGCGTGCCAGCGGATTGGCGAAAGGCCGCTCCGGCATCAGCAGCGTCTTGGTTTCGCTCGATGCAGTGTGCCCGGCATCATCGGTGGCGACCAGCGTCAGCTTGATGCTGCTGCCGGCCCAGACATGCTCGGTCAGGTCCTTGGAGGTCTTGGCGGCGTTCGACTTGCCGCCGCGGCGCGGCAGCGTCAGCGGCATTTCAGGTGCACCGTACAGCGGGCGCGCATTGGGCGCCTGCGGATCGGCGAGCGCGAACACCGCTTTGGCGGTGGCGGCGCCATAGTCGTCGTCGATCTGGTAGTTTAGCTCGAAGGCGCCGTTTGCGGCGCGCTTGGGCTCGCCGACGAAGCGGATCTGCGGCGGCTTGTCCGATATGACCGCGAAGGCCCAGCGGCCGAGCTGGTCCTCGCCCGACGTCAGCGTCAGCGTGCCGTCGCCGGTCAGCTTGCTGGTGAACTGGAGCACCTTGGACGGCGGCGCCGGGCTTGCAGCCGGCTTGGCGGCGGCCTGCGGCGCAGCGGGATCGATGGCGCGGGCGTTGCCATTCTTGTCGGCATAGCCGAGCGTCTCCTCGCCTGAGCCACCCGTCACGCGCAGCGAAACGTCACTGCCTTCGGGAACCGTAAAGGTCGGGATCGCCTGGTTGGCGTCGGCGGTCAGGAAGATCGGCGGCTTGCCGGTATAGGCCGGTGGCGTCACCCATGCGTCGATGCGCGGCGGCACGATATCGCGCGCGCCATGGGCATTGAAGCCGTCGCTGATCCTGCCGCCCGTCGGTCCGAAGGAGAAGGCGAAGGCGGTAACGAGCAAAAGGGCCGCCACCGCGCGCAGCCCCCAGGGGTCGCGCTCCGGCACGCGCGTGCGCGGCAGGTCGGCGCCAAGGTTGTCGAGCTTTCCAGCCATACGCTTCTGGTGTTCGCGCCACAGCGCCTGCGAGAAGCTGCTTTCCCTGCCGCTGGGCCGGTCGGTCTGCACCAGCACCGGGCTGTGCAACAGTTGATTGGCGGCCTCTATGCGGCGGTCGATTTCGCCGGCGCCCGGCAGGCGGAAGAAGCGCAGCGGATAGAGCGCGGCCAGTGCCGCTATGGCAAAAGCAGCGACCAGGCCGATGCGCGCCATATCCGGCAGCCGGGAGAACAGCCCCAGCCAGGAGATGCTGAGGAACAGGCTGGCGACGATGACGAGCGGGAGCAGCAACGGCCAGCCGCGCTCGACCATCATCGAGACCCGCGTCGCCAACCGGCTCAAGGCCAGGCGTCCGGCCAGGCCGCGATCACTGCTGAAGGTGGGTCGTTGCGTCATCGGCCCTTCCTTGAGCCTATCCCGAAAACCGGGATGCGGCCTTATCCCTTTGAGCATGATCTGTTCCGAAAGGGATTTCACTTTTCGGGATCATGCTGTGGAGCGGGCAGGATAGCCCGACGCCTCACGACTCAAAGAATACCAGCAAACACGGCAAAGGCGAGGCAGTTCGGAAAAACGTGAAGTGGACCGTTATAGTTCCATCCTGCATACCCTTTAGAAGGCAGCAGGCCCTTTAGAAGGTAGCGGGGTCCGCATTCGCTCCGCAGACCAGCACGGCGACCCGTTCGCCCGCCGCCGGCGCATAGCGGCCCGACAGGACCGCGGCAAAGGCGGCGGCGCCACCCGGCTCGGAGATGATGCGGGCCCGGTTCCACAGCGCCTTCTGCGCGGCGATGATGTCGTCGTCACTGACCAGGATCGAGCGTTCGACAAAGGCTTCGGCAATCGGGAACATCATTTCGCCGACGCGCTTTGGCGCCAGCGAATCGGCGGCGATACCCTCGGCCGGCGCGTCGACGGGGTGTCCGGCCTCGAAGGCGCGATGAAGCGTCGGCGCTCCTTCCGGCTCGACGGCGATGATACGGATGCGGCCGGTAAACCAGGCAGCGATGCCGCCGATCAGGCCGCCGCCGCCGACAGCGACCAGCAGCGTGTCGATCTTAGGCAAATCGCTCTCGATTTCGAGCCCGAGCGTGCCCTGGCCGACGAGCGTTTCCTCCTGGTTGAAGGCATGGATCTGCAAGGCGCCGGTCTCCTCGGCGAACCGTTCGCTGGCCGCCAGCGCCTCGGCGTAGCGGGCGCCGCCGACGATCAGTTCGGCGCCGTAGGAGCGGATTCGCTCCAGTTTGGCTGGCGGGCTCACTTCGGGAACGAAGATGGTCGCCTTGTGGCCGAGCCGCATGGCGGCATAGGCGACGGCCGCGCCATGGTTGCCGCCCGATGCCGCTACGACACCGGCGTCGGGAACCGGCCGCTCCAGGAGATTGGTGAAGGCGCCGCGCGCCTTGAACGAGCCGGAATGCTGCAGGCATTCGAGCTTCAGGTCGACGGCCAGCGGCGGCTGATCGAAGTCGGCCATGTCGACGCGCAGCACCGGCGTGTGCCTGATATAGGAGCGGATGCGCGGTTCCATCGCGGCAATGCGCTCGCGTGTGACGGTGATGCCGTTCGTCATGATTGCTCCCTGGGACGGGTAGGTGTGTTTCCGGCGCTCCTATGCAAGCCAGTCGGGCATCGAATCCAGCCCAATCAGGTCGTCATAGGTCGGGCGTGGGCGCACGATGTGGAACCGGTCGCCGTCGACCAGCACCTCCGGCACCAGCAGGCGGGTGTTGTAGGTGCCGGCCTGCACCGCGCCATAGGCGCCGGCGGTGGAGACGGCAATCAGGTCGCCGGCCTTCAGCCTGGGCAGATCGCGGTCCAGGCCGATATAGTCGCCGGTCTCGCAGACCGGGCCGACCACGTCGACCATCATGCGCGGCGTGTCGGCCGGCGGCTGCACGACCGGACGGATGTCGTGGAAGGCGTCGTAGAGCGTCGGCCGGATGAGATCGTTCATGGCGGCATCAACGACGAGGAAGTTCTTGGCGTCGCCTTCCTTCACGAAAATCACTTCCGAGACGAGGATGCCGGCATTGCCCGATATCAGCCGGCCAGGCTCGAACATCACCTTCAGCCCGAGCTTGGTGACATGCTTCCTGACGATCTGGGCATAGGCGTCGGGCAGCGGCGGCGGGTTGTTGTCGATGCGGTAGGGAATGCCGAGCCCGCCGCCGACATCGATATGCTCGATGGCATGGCCGTCCGCCCGCAGCGCGCCGACCAGATCGACAAGCAGGGCGAAGGCATCGTCGAAGGGCTGCAGCTCGGTGATCTGGCTGCCGATATGGGTATCGATGCCGGTGATCCTGATGCCGGGAAGCTTTGCCGCGCGGGCATAAACCTGCCGCGCCCGCTGCCACGGGATGCCGAACTTGTTCTCGGCCTTGCCGGTGGAGATCTTCTTGTGGGTCTTGGCGTCGACGTCGGGATTGATGCGCAGCGAGATCGGCGCCACCTTGCCAAGGGCGGTGGCTCGCGCCGACAACAGCTCGAGTTCAGGCTCGGATTCGACGTTGAAGCAAAGGATGCCGGCGGCAAG
>NZ_RZRK01000501.1:0-4599 GCF_003997835.1 Mesorhizobium sp. M7A.F.Ca.CA.004.12.1.1 | reverse complement strand
GAATACGGAAAACACAGCGCGGTCCGCAAGATGGTCGATGGCGTAGTCGCGCCATTCATTGGCGGCGACCATGCGGCCGTAGAGCCTGAGGATCTGGTCCAACTCGCGGCGGTCGAACCGCACCGGCTGATCGAGACGTTCGCGTCGCGCCTCGTGCAGCGGGATCAATATCGCGGATGCGTCCCCATCCCCCGTCCCGCCGCTGTCATCGGTCATGCCTCGATCCTTCAAAATGAATCTTTGCCAACCAAAGTTGGCGTGTTCGCGACTGAATTGCAAGGCCCGGCGAACCAAGCCCCGCGCCGCGCTGTTTCCGTCACGTCCAGTCACTTTTATGAAACGCCGTGTTGGAATTGGTGATGTTCCGCCACATTTCTGCCTTTTTTTATCCGCGCTCATGCCCCAATGTCCGACGAATTTACCGGTGTTGCCTGAGACGGTTCGGTCCGGCACCGGCTCGTAAACCCCAAGCCCCCCGCCCACGGGTCTGCGTCGGATCGAACCAACCTCGGTTCTTCTTCGGAAGAATCGGGTGCGACGATCCCAAAACCTAAATGACCGACGTCAGAAGCAAGCTGACGTCGGTTTTTTATTGGGTGAGAAGCGGTTCGCGCAGCGAACGAAAAGCCAATTGCTTGGCTTTTCGAGCTTCGAACGCCCTGAGCCTGCGAAGGGCCGGGCGTGGTTAGTCGATCCACCCTGCCGGGTCCGCGCTGCTTCGCAGCGTCCCGGCGTTCGCCGGCCTTCATCGTGCCACCGGCACGATGAATTCGCCTTCGACGAACCGGCTGCTCGCCCCACAAGGGGAGAAGGAAAGAAGGCCTTAAGGCTTGTGGATGAACGCGGCGCCGAGAATGGGACCGGGCATGCCGTCCTTGCCGACCGACTGCAGCAGCACGGCGCAGCCGCCCTTTTTGGCAATCTCGCTCATCGGCAGTTCGTAGCGTTGTGCCTTGCCATGCCACATGCCGGCGGTCTGTATCCCGGTGACGGCGTTCCAGTAGGTCATCTTGCGGCCGGTGTTCTCGCCCTCGCCGACCTTGACCGTCTGCGGCGGGTCGAAATAGACGATGACGACATGGGCGTCGCTGGGGCCGTTGCCGGCATCGCCGGCGTCGATCGTCACACGGTCGCTGGTGCGGCTGACCTTGACGGCGACGCGCATGCCTTCGCCGCTCTTGGCCATGCGGGCGAGCGCGCCATCGACCTCGCCGCGGCTGGCACCGTTGACGTGGACACGGCCATTGATAACGGCCTGCGGCGTATAGACGGAGCGGCTGCCGAAGGCGCGCATGTAGTCGTATTGCCGCTCGGTGTTCTCCTTGCGGCCCAGCGTATCCTGCCAGCCGAGATAGTCCCAATAGTCGACGTGATAAGCGAGCGCGACGATATCTTCCTTGGCGGCAAGTTCGGAGAACAGCGTATCGGCCGGCGGGCAGGAACTGCAGCCCTGGCTGGTGAACAGTTCGACCACGCCCAATGGCCTGTCGATCTGGGGCCTGTCGATCTGGACCCGGTCGGCATGGGCGCGATCGGATTCGCCGGCATGCCCGGCGCCGGCAGACGCCGAGAAGGCCAGCGCAAGAGCTGCCAGCCACAATGATTTTCGCGAGGCCATGGCCATTCCGATTCCCGCCGGTGGTGCCGGCTTTATCTTGATTGCTAAAATATGTGGCAGAACCGGAAGTCAACGGGAAGTCACGTTGCGGTGAAATTTTGCCATTGCAGCCGACCGCAACCCCGCAATAGGAAGGATCTGCGCTTCAGGATAGAAACCGATTCGGGCGGCAATCACGATGTGGCAAACGTTTTTGGCGCCAGTCGACCTCTATTGCGAGCGGACCGGCCCGGAATTCTGGTCCGAACCGGTAAACGCCCTGACCAACCTCGCCTTCATCGCCGCCGGCCTGTGGGGCGTGCGCGAGGTACGAAGGCTGGGCACCGGCGCCTTCGCCGAGGTGCTGGCCTGGTGGGTGGTGGCGATCGGCATCGGTTCGACGATCTTCCACACCTTTGCCACCAAGGGCACAGTCTGGGCCGACGTGCTGCCGATCGCCGGCTTCACGCTGGCCTACACGCTGTTCAATCTGCGCCGCTTCCTCGGCATGCGATGGGGCAAGGCCATTGCCATCTTCATTGCCTTCTATGTGCTTGCCGGGGCGATAACCCTTGCCGTGCCTGACTGGCTGCGCCAGGCGTCGAACGGTACGACGGGCTATCTGCCGCCGTTCCTGGCGCTCGCCTTCTTCGGTGTCTGGGTGACGGTGAGCGGCAATCGCGCCGGCTGGTATAATCTGGCGGGATCGGCGATCTTCGTCGTGTCCGTCATCTGCCGGATGATCGACCCGGTGATCTGCGGCAGCTTTCCGCTCGGAACGCACTTCCTCTGGCACATCCTCAACGGCGTGATGCTCGGCGTGCTTTTGGCGGCAGCGGCGCGGTTTGGGAAGCCTAAGGTAGGCAGTAGGCAGTAGGCAGTAGGCAGTAGGGGTCTCTATTCCCTACTGCCTAGTCCCCTATTCCCTAAGCTGCAAGATCGCGCAGCACGTATTGCAGGATGCCGCCGTTCTTGAAGTAATCGAGCTCATCCAGCGTATCGATGCGGCAGATGATCGGCACGTTCTTCACCGTGCCGTCGCCATAGGTGACCTTGGCGATCATCGTCTGGCGCGGTTTGATGGTGCTCAAGCCGTCGATCTCGACCAGCTCGTCTCCCTTGAGGTTGAGCGATGCCCATGAGGTGCCTTCCTCGAAGACGAAGGGAATGACGCCCATGCCGACCAGGTTCGAGCGATGGATGCGCTCGAAGGACTGGGCGATGACCGCGCGGACACCAAGGAGATTGGTTCCCTTGGCCGCCCAGTCGCGCGACGAGCCGTTGCCGTATTCGACGCCGGCGAAGACAACCAGCGGCACGCCTTCCCTTTTGTATTCCATCGCCGCGTCGTAGATCGATTCCTCTTCCTTCGACGGGTAGTGGATGGTGTAGCCGCCCTCGCGGCCATTCTCGCCCAGCATGTGGTTGCGGATGCGGATGTTGGCGAAGGTGCCGCGCATCATCACCTCGTGGTTGCCGCGCCGCGTGCCGTACTGGTTGAAGTCGGCGACGCCGACGCCGTGGTCGGTGAGGTATTTGCCGGCCGGCGAGGCCGCCTTGATCGATCCGGCCGGCGAAATGTGGTCGGTGGTGATCTTGTCGCCGAACAGGCCGAGCACGCGGGCGCCCTTGATATCGCCGATCTTGCCGAAACCTGACGTCATGCCGGCGAAATAGGGCGGGTTCTGCACATAGGTCGAGTTGTCGTCCCACGCATAGGTCTGGCCTTCCGGCGCCTTGACGTTCTGCCAGTACTCGTCGCCTTTGAAGACATCGGCATATTTGCGGGCGAACAGCTCGCGGGTGACGTTCTTCTCGATGAACTCCTGGATTTCGGCCGAGCTCGGCCAGATATCCTTGAGGTAGACCGGCTCGCCGTTCTTGTCCTCGCCTAGCGGCTCGGTGGTCAGGTCCTTTGTGACGGTGCCGGCCAGCGCATGCGCGACGACCAGCGGCGGCGACGCCAGATAGTTGGCCTGCACGTCGGGCGAGACGCGGCCTTCGAAGTTGCGGTTGCCGGACAAGACCGCGGCAGCGATCAGGCCCTTGTCGTTGATGGTCTTCGAGATCGGCGCCGGCAGCGGCCCGGAATTGCCGATGCAGGTGGTGCAGCCGAAGCCGACCAGGTTGAAGCCGATCTGATCGAGTTCCTTCTGCAGGCCGGATTTCTCCAGATACTCGGCCACCACCTGGCTGCCCGGCGCCAGCGAGGTCTTCACCCACGGCTTCTGCTTCAAACCGAGGCGGTTGGCGTTGCGGGCCAGGAGGCCGGCGCCGATCAGCACGCTCGGGTTCGAGGTGTTGGTGCACGAAGTGATGGCGGCAATGACGACATCGCCGTGACCGAGATCATGGTCGGTGCCTTCGACTGCGTAGCGCTTGGAGATTTCGGCGGCCTTCTTGTATTCGGTCTCCATCGCCTTGGCGAAACCTTCCGGAATGCCTTCAAGGGCGACGCGGCCCTCGGGCCGCTTGGGTCCGGCCATCGACGGCACGACGGAGCCAAGTTCCAGCTCGAGCAGATCGGTGAACACCGGATCGGTCGAGCCGGTCTCACGCCACATTCCTTGAGCTTTGGCATAGGCCTCGACCAGCGCGATGCGGTCCTCGCTGCGGCCGGACATTGTGAGGTAGCGGATGGTTTCCGAGTCGACGGGGAAGAAGCCGCAGGTGGCGCCATATTCGGGCGCCATGTTGCCGATGGTGGCGCGGTCGGCCAGCGTCATGTTGGAGAGGCCCGGCCCGAAGAACTCGACGAACTTGCCGACGACGCCCTTCTTGCGCAGCATCTGGGTGACGGTGAGCACGAGGTCGGTGGCGGTGACGCCCTCTTTGAGCTTGCCGGTGAGGCGGAAGCCGATCACCTCAGGCAAAAGCATGGAGACAGGCTGGCCGAGCATGGCCGCCTCGGCCTCGATGCCGCCGACGCCCCAGCCGAGCACGCCAAGGCCATTGATCATGGTGGTGTGCGAATCGGTGCCGACGCAGGTGTCGGGATAGGC
>NZ_RZRK01000500.1:0-4603 GCF_003997835.1 Mesorhizobium sp. M7A.F.Ca.CA.004.12.1.1 | reverse complement strand
GGCCTGGGTGACGTATTTGACCTTCAGCCGGCGCCCGGCCACGGCAGGCGGCGGGTGGTGTGCCAGGATGCCTTCCAGCCAACGGTTGAGCTTGCCGGTCGAGACGCGGCTGTTCCACACCTTGTGCGTCCTGATGACGGCATCCATCAGCTTGTCGAGGCCGCGCCCGGTCTCGCCGGAGACAGGTACGGCCTGGAGGCCGCGCGCCTGGGGAAGAAGCCGTTCCGTCTTCTCTCGCAGTTCGGCCAGAAGTTCCTGGGGATGGTCGATCAGATCCCATTTGTTGAAGGCGATCACCGGCGCCCGGCCTTCCCTGATGATCAGGTCGGCGATCTGCAGATCCTGCTTCTCGAAGGGGATGGTGGCGTCGAGCACGATGATGACGATCTCGGCAAACCGGATGGCGCGCAGACCGTCCTGCACCGACATCACTTCCAGCTTTTCATGAATCCTGGCCTTGCGGCGCATGCCGGCTGTGTCGAACAATTTCAGGCGGCGACCATGCCAATCCCAATCGACCGAGATCGAATCACGGGTAATGCCGGCTTCCGGTCCGGTGAGCAGCCGCTCGTCGCCGATCAGCGCGTTGATCAGCGTCGACTTGCCGGCATTGGGACGGCCGACGACGGCAATGCGCATCGGCTTGGTGTCGTCATAGGTGTGCTCGGCATCCGGATCGGCGATATCCTCGCCGATCAGCACCTCGCCGGCAGCGACGTCTTCGTCTTCGCCATCTTCTTCTTCGCCGAAGGCGCGCGCTTCGCCGAGCGCGCCGATCACGGCGTCGCGCAGGTCAGGCAAGCCCTGGCCATGCTCGGCCGAAACCGGGATCGGCTCGCCAAGGCCGAGTTCCCAGGCCTCCAGCATGCCGCCCTGGGCGCCCTTGGCCTCGGCCTTGTTGGCGACCAGCACGACCGGCTTGCCGGACTTGCGCACGATCTCGGCGAAGGTCCTGTCGTCGGGCAACAGGCCGGACTTGGCGTCGATGGTGAAGAAGATCAGGTCGGCATCCCGGATGGCGATCTCGGTCTGCGCACGCATGCGGCCGGGCAAGGTCGAGGCGCCCGCGTCCTCGAAGCCGGCGGTGTCGATGACGTCGAAATGCAGGTCGTAAAGCTTGGCGGCATGGACGCGACGGTCGCGGGTGACGCCCGGCGTGTCGTCGACGAGCGCCAGCTTCCTTCCCACCAGCCGATTGAAAAGAGTCGATTTGCCGACGTTAGGTCTGCCGATGATGGCGACTTTGAAGGTCACGACGCACTGCCCGACCCGCGGATCAGCTCGGACATCAATGTTGCGCGCTCGCGGGTGTTGCGCGGCGCGCCGTCATCGGCGGCGATCTGGTCGAACAGTTTCAGCGCATCCTGCGTCTTGCCTTCCTTCCAGGCGGAAAGGCCGAGTGCCTCGCGCGCCGTGTGGCGTAGCGTGTTGGTGTCGGATGTCAGCGCCTCGACACGGCTGGAGACGTCGGCAAAGGAACCATGGTCGACGAGCAGCAGTGCTGCCCGCAGCCGCGCCATGTCGCGAATTCCCTGGGGAATGGCCGTATCCGCGGCGACTTCGTCGAAATCCTTGACGGCGGCGGGGACATCGCCCTTGTTCGCTTTGACGGTCGCGCCGCGCATGCGGGCGAGCAGCGGATAGGCGCCGTAGCCATCCTTCTCCAACTGATCGAGCGCAGTCAGCGCCTCATCGTTCTTGCCGTCATTGGCGAGCTTCAGCGCCTGCGAGAACGCATCGCCCGAGCGGTTGGCGCGCGTCTCGTCCCAATAGCGATAGCCGACGAAGGCGGCAGTGCCGAGCACCACGAGGACCGCAACGACAATCAAGGCCGGGCCAAAACGGTCCCACAGCGCCTGTGCCTGCTCGCGACGGATCTCGTCGTTGACTTCACGGATAAAACTGTCGTCGGACATCAATCAAACCATTCCTGCCCGGTCGGGCCCTTTGTCAGCCCGCGTTTTAGCGAAATTTTGCCGGCATGGAAGGGGTTCAACCGGAAAATCGCCTATTGTCCGGGGCAAACGGATGTTTGCCCCGGACAGGCAGCCGAAAAGACCAATCGCACCCACGCCACATTTAGGCGATAGCCGGCTTGCAGACATTCCCCGAGTGAAGATCAGATTGCCTATGCTTCGTCCGTTCCGCGTTGTTGCGTTTTCGCTTGCGGCACTCGCCGCTGCCGGTGGGGCTTTGGCCGATCCACCGGCGCCGGCAAAGCCGAAACAGGTCGTCATCATCTCGTTCGACAGTGCCCGCGACATTTCGCAGTGGAAACGCAGCCGGGCACTGGCTGAGCGCACCGGCGCGCACTTCACCTATTTTCTCTCCTGCGTCTTCCTGCTGTCAACGGAGACACGCAAGGAATACACCGCACCGGGCAAAGGCGCCGGCAAATCCAACATCGGCTTTGCCGCCTCGAAGCAGGAAGTCACCGAGCGACTCGAACAGATCGGCCTTGCCGCGCATGAAGGCCACGATATCGCCAGCCATGGCTGTGGCCATTTCGACGGCAAGGACTGGAGCAAGGCCGACTGGCTGAAAGAGTTCAGTTCGTTCGAGCACATTCTCGAGAACGCCTATGCGATCAACGGCATTGCACCCGAACCACAGGGCTGGCGCGATTTCGCGCGGCATGCGGTGGTCGGCTTTCGCGCGCCGTATCTGTCGACCGGCAAGGCGCTCTATGAAGCGCTGCCGGCGGCCGGATATCAATTCGATGCCAGCGGCGTCTCGCAAGGCCCTGCCCGACCGACGGCCAGCAACGGCATCGTGCACTTTTCGCTGCCGCAGATTCCGGAAGGACCGAAGTCACGGCCGGTGATCGCCATGGACTACAATCTCTATGTCAGGCATTCCGGCGGCTTCGAGCGGCCAAGCCAGGCGGACGAGTTCGCCAACCGGACCTATGCTGCCTTTCGCGCCGCCTTCGACAAGCAGTATGCCGGCAAGCGCATTCCGCTTGAGCTCGGCTTCCACTTCGCGCTGATGAATGACGGCGCCTACTGGAACGCGCTGGAGCGCTTTGCCGGCGACGTCTGCGTCAAAGCCGATGTCGAATGCATCAGTTTTCGCGATTATGTTTCGCGACAGGACGCTGGCCAAAGGCAGGTCTCGGTCGGCGGCTGAGCCGCCAACCCGGTTCGATTTCCAAAGCCTCGGTTTTTAGGCTGGGTCCTCGGCGCTCTGTCTTGCCAGATAGCGCTGGTCGATTTCAGGCAATGGCTCGCCTTGCAGCGTCGCTTCGAAGGCACGCAGGCGCTTGTGGACAGATTGCAGCTCGACGATGGTCGACCAGGAGGAGAGCAGAAACTGCAGCGACCCCGTCACCTTGCCGAATGCGTTCGAAATCTGGTTCAGCGCGCCGAACGTTATCTTGTGCGCCACCAGTGAGGGACCAAGGATCAGCAGCGAGAAAATGTTGTCGGCCTGCAGGTAGGTGTAACGGACGACGTTGAAATAGATGTAGTGGAAATACAGCCTGAAATAATTGTGACGAACATTCTCGAACAGCTCGGCGGTGGTGGCCGGCTGGGCGCGGTCCGCATGATCCTCGCCGTAGACGAGTTCCTTGCGGTAGGCGGCTTCGACACGCTGGTTGCGGAACTGCAGCCCTGGAAGTTTCAGACCGGCAACCATGACCGAGATCGTCCCGAACAGACACCAGGCAAGGGCCGCGACAACCAATGGCTGCGGGATCGCGCCGATAATCGGCAACTCAGTGATATGGGCCTGCAACTGGATCATGACCGGCAGGAATGCGATCAATGTCATGATCGACTGGACGAAGCTGGAGCCGAGGTCTTCCATGATCTGCGAGAACCGCATCGTGTCTTCCTGGATACGCTGCGAGGCACCCTCGATATGGCGTAGCCTGCTCCAATTCTCGACGAAATAATTGTTCATCGCCGTGCGCCAGCGGAAAATCCAGTGGCTGACGATGAAGGCATTGACCACCTGCACATTCATGCCGACCAGCGCGAGCCACGAAAAATCCGCCAATCCGATATAAAATTCGCTGTTGGTCGACTTTCCAGTCCCCGACATCAGTCCCTGCACATAGTCGAAGAATGGTCCGTACCAGGCGTTGACGGCGACACTGACCTGCACATTGAAATAGATGAAGAACAGGATGACCGCGGTCATCAGGATCGACCAGCGCTGCCACGGATGCGGCGAATACCAGCTCCAGAATGCGTAGAAGACGGCCACGCAGAACACGAAATAGAGATAAAACCATAGAAACGGCGGCGACATGAGGATCGCGATGCCGATGATGGGCGGCGCACCGGCCACTGCGGGCGGCAATCCGAAAACCGCCCCCAATTGTTCACCACCGAAAAACCAGAACAGGATTGCCGCAAGGCTCCAGAGGGCGGCCGAAGAGAAGAAGAGCTTCGGCTGCGGGAAAAAGGATACGAACACTGTGGCGAATTCCTCGATCTAGGCGCAAATCAGCTGACGGCAGCGGGCATAAAGTCACACATTAGTAGGAAAGAAAATGCCTGTGCCCGATGCCCGGCACAGCAAGCCCACAATCATGGCGATTTTGGCGCAGCCGACCATGTGATGGCGCCGGAGACGACCAGCACGATTGCGGCGG
>NZ_RZRK01000004.1:0-24827 GCF_003997835.1 Mesorhizobium sp. M7A.F.Ca.CA.004.12.1.1 | reverse complement strand
GTCGGAGGCGTGGCCGGAGCAGGGGCGGCGACGTCGGTTGGAGGCGGGGTCGTGGTATCGATCGGATCGGTTACTGGGGGGGCGGCCGAGCCACCGGTGCTTTGGAGATTGTGCTGTTGGAACAAAGCCTGCAACTCCGGCGAATTTTCCAGAGCTGTGTCACCGTTCTGCGAGCCCCAGGCATAGGCATAATCGAAGGCAGGCGACGGAACCAGTGCTGCCCAATGATCTATCATCGTTTGCATCTGTTCCGGCGTCGGCATCTGATGCTTCCCGCCCGTGTCGGTCGTCCAGTTGCCACCGCCAAAAGTCTGATAGACTGGAATGATTTTGTCGATCGGGATGCCGGACTTGACGGCCGCAGCCACGGCCCTGTCGATCATGTTGTAGTCGACCGTGCTCACGTCATCGCGCACCGGGTAGGGGTCCAACCCATAGTAGTCGATGCCGGTATTTGCCGGATTATACGTGTTGGAAAAATCCGGGTTTGTTGGAGAGCCCATATTCATCATGGTGATGAACGTCTTGGCGCCTGGAAAATGGGAATGGATCCAGTCCGACTCCGCCTTCAGGGTTTCGGCACTTGCATATGTGCCCCATCTGCCGGTGGGATCTGGCTCGTCCATCAGGAAGAACCCGAACACCTTGGGATTGTTGAGAAAGGGCGTAACTTGTTCGATGAAAGAGGAGGTGACGCCGTCGTGGGCGCTGAGATAGACGAGGCCTTTCATGCCGTCCGGCAAAGCATTGACCTGCGAGAGATATTGAACATCGACCAGGTTGAACCCGGCGGTTGCGACTTCGGTGGCTGATCCACCGGACGCATAATGGAGTGTCATCCAATGATCCTTTGGTTGATTCGACTTATGCCCCGCGTCTGCTTAGGTGATTGCTACATTAGGATGAAATCAAATACGAAACACAACGGGATAGAATGTTTGATTGATCTAAGTTGTTGCTCAGTAGCAGGTATTTTGCTCAGCCGACCGTGGCACCTTTGAAAGTGTTTGGGAGCAAGGACATACGCCTCTTTTGCTGGCTCCGTTCTGACCAATTCCTTTAGCGAAAATCGTCATTTTTCGGGAAGTTATCCCCAGACAGGGAGACGTCGGCCGTCGCGTTTCGCTGGTTCACGCCACGAATCGGCTGCATTTTCCTCAAAGTCGACGTATGTAAGCAGAGCGTAATAAGGGGGGCGACGGATAGCGGCTGCTATGCGCACTAAGAAAGGTTTGAGCCATTACAACTTACGGAAGTAACGGCGCGGCAGTGTCGCGCGAACGACCGCTGGTCATGAAAACATCGGGGGCCGGTTCTCCCGAGCTCCGTTCCGCTATTCTCGCCTGCATGCCTGGGCTGCTTGGCGTGGCGCTGTTCTCGGCAGTGATAAACATTCTCGCTCTGACCGGTTCGGTCTATATGTTGCAGATCTACGATCGCGTTCTGCCGTCGCAGAGCGTTCCGACCCTGGTGGGGTTCACGATCGGAATGCTGGGCCTGTATGCCGTATACGGGCTTCTGGATTTCGTGCGGCTTCGCGTGTTGGTCCGCATCGGCAGCCGGCTCTATAGGAATTTGCAGCAAAAGGTGTTCTCCATCTCCCTGTCCCTGCCGCTCAAGGCAGGGCGTGATGCGGACCGTCTGCAGCCTTTGCACGATCTTGACCGACTGCGCGGCTTTCTCTCCGGAACGGGACCCACGGTCATCTTCGACGCCCCGTGGATCCCCTTTTATCTGCTGATCATTTATTTGCTCCATCCTTCGCTCGGCCTGCTGGCGACGGTCGGTGCGATCGCCGTGGTCCTCTTAACAGCGATTGCGGAAGTGTTTAGCCGAGGCCCCGCCGCGCGTGCCTCGGAGGAGCTGCTGTCGCAGCGGGCGCTTGCCGATTCCGGCCGCCGCAACGCCGAAGTCGTTCACGCAATGGGGCTTTCTGGTCGACTGGCTCGACGCTGGAGCGACGTCAGCCGAGCCTATCTCGCCCAGCAGGAACGTCTCTCGGACGTCGTTGGTGGCGCCAGTTCGCTGTCGAAGGCCCTGCGGATGGCGTTGCAGTCCTGTGTTCTCGGTCTCGGCGCTTACCTGGTGATCGGCGGCGAGGCTTCACCTGGGGTGATCATCGCATCTTCCATTTTGCTTGGCCGCGCCTTGGCCCCGGTCGATGCTGCGATCGCAAACTGGAGAGGCTTTCTGTCGGCCCGGCGCAGCTATTCCGAGCTGGCGGCGGTCATGGCGGCATTCGGCCGCCAGGACGAGCCAATGGAGTTGCCTCGGCCGCAGGCGCGGTTTGCGGTCGAGCAATTGACCATTGCGCCGCCCGGCTTGCCAAAGCCAACCGTGGTCAATGTGAGCTTCCATCTGTCGAGAGGCGCTGGGATGGCCGTAATCGGCCCAAGCGGTTCCGGCAAGACAACTTTGGTGCGTTCGTTGGTCGGGGTGTGGAAGCCGCTCCATGGCTCGGTGAGATTGGACGGCGCCTCTCTCGATCAATGGAACTCGGAACAACTCGGCGCCCATATCGGCTACATGCCGCAGGATGTGGAGTTGTTTGACGGCACGGTAGCAGACAACATTTCGAGGTTCCGAGGCAAGACGGATCCAAAAGGCGTCCTTGCGGCGGCAAGAGCAGCCGGCGTCGAGAAAATGATAATGCAACTCCCCCAGGGATTTCAGACCCGCATCGGCGAGGGCGGAGCGGCCCTGTCGGCAGGGCAGAGGCAACTCGTGGGTCTCGCCCGAGCACTTTATGGCGAGCCGTTTCTTGTCGTGCTCGACGAACCGAACTCGAACCTCGACGTGGACGGGGACGCTGCCCTGGCCGGCGCCATACGGGCAGTGCGTCAGCGCGGAGGCATCGTCATTGTCGTTGCGCATCGTCCCTCAGCTCTCGCCAACATCGATCAGGTACTGGTTATGTCGAATGGGACGGTTCATGCCTTTGGCTCGCGCGAAGAGGTCTTGGCGAACGTGCTCCGACCGTCACCGCCTGTTCCACCTCGGCCATCTTCTTTGGCGCCGATACCGGGGGTTGCCGGGCATGCATGAGGCTCTGCTCGAAACATTCGTCACCTTCTCGTCGTATGCTCGGACCCTTCGTGGCAGCAAACCGCCTGCCGTGAGCGCGCCAGATCTGTCGGACGGTATACGGGCCAACCTGATATTCGGCTTGGCGATTACCGGTCTGCTGGTTCTTGGCGGTGGTCTGTGGCTGGGGTTGACCAACATCGCCGGCGCTGTGGTTGCACCAGCCACCGTGGTGGTGGAAACCAACGTCAAGAAGGTCCAGCATCAAACCGGAGGCACAGTGGGCGGGATCTTCGCGCAGGACGGAGATCATGTACGAGCCGGCGACGTGCTGGTCAGACTGGATGACACGCTGCCTCGTGCGAACCTGCAAATCATCAGTGAGGATCTCGATCGCGCGACCGTCCGCCTCGCCCGGTTGGAGGCCGAGCGCACGGGCCTGGCGGAAATGCAGCTGCCGGCCGGCCTGAAGGCGCGAATGAACCAGCCGGAGCTGGCTGCGCTCGTCAATGGCGAGCGCGCTCTCTTTGAAACGCGCGCTTCGGCTTTGGCTGGACAGAAGGCACAGTTGAGAAGCCAATCCCAGCAACTTGAACGTCAGATCGACGGCCTTAAGGCGCAACAGAGCGCGGTGGATGAATCGGTTGCTCTGCTGAACAAGGATTTCGCGGACGTTGATTCCCTCTACGCCAAAAAACTCGTCTCCAAGGAGAGGCTAAGCAACATCAAGCTGGATGCCACCCGGGCCAGGGGAGAATCGGGGCGCCTCGCTGCAGCAGTAGCTGAAGCGCAGGCGCGCATCAGCGAAACGGGGTTGCAGATGCTGCAACTGGATGACCAAAGGCGCACTGACGTGACGACCGAACTCCGCGAGACGGAAGCTAAGCAGACCGAACTCAACGAACGGAGGATTGTGGCCCAGGATGAATTGACCAAGACAACGATCCGCGCGCCGCAGTCCGGAACGATACAGGAATCGGCTGTCCATACCGTCGGCGGCGTTATCGCGCCTGGCGAGATGCTCATGACCATCGTACCTGATGCCGATGATCTTGTGGTGGACGCGCTGATCCCGCCGTCGCGGGTCGACGACGTCCGCCCGGGGCAGCCGGTATCGATCCGTTTTCCGGCGTTCGACGTGGGAACCACTCCGGTCTGCCAAGGGTCAGTGAAACACATCTCGGCAGATCTGATTAAAGATCCGCAACGTCAGCTTTCCTATTTCTCGGCGCGTATCAAGGTTGAAAGCAAATCGAACTGCCTGACCGAAGCGAAGGTGCTGAGGCCAGGTATGCCCGCCGAGGTTCATATCCGCACCGATGAACGCAATGTCTGGTCCTATCTGTTGAAACCCTTTGTGGACCAGATGTCCAAGGCGTTTACGCAGTGATGGCGAGGTGGAGGAGGGAGAGCCAATAGGATATCGGGATTTCTGGCGGCCCGACGGCTTTTGGGGGCGGGCGGCCGTCGAGCCTAACCGGCGACGCGGGGATGAAGCGCCTCCGGCTGGAGGAAACATGCGCGTTATGTGACGCCACCGCATCATTCGAATAGCGAGGCCGGATTACCGCCCCCAGACGACGGCATTCTCGTGCCGTTTGATGATGTGCTTCAGATTCTCGAAGGCGGTCGTGACGTGGCCGGCGAAGCGCTCTGCCGCGGGCGAGCGTGGCCCGCTGACCCGGCGCAGGATTCCAAGCGAGCGGCTGGGCTGCGGAATTTCATAGGGTAGCACCGTCACCCGGTTTTCCTTGCGCTGCGCGAAGACCACGGAGAATGGCAGCACCGCCAGCGCATCGGTTTCGGCAAGGAAGTTGATCACGCTCATCAGCGAGCCTCCCGAATAGCGGACGTTGAGGTCCGACATGCCGATGCTCATCAGGATCATCTGCAGGTCCGACATCAGCGGAGAGCCGGGTAGGGGGGCAACCCAGGGAAAGCTGGTCAGGTCATGCGCCCTGAGGCGGCGATTTCGCAGCAGGGGATGGTCGGGCCGGCAAGCCACGACGTTGCGTCCGGGCAGGATTTCCGTGAATTCGAAGCCGGGTCCCAGGTCTAGCACGCCGATCGGCACGATCCCGAGATCGATCTGGTTGCTCTCCAGCGCCGCGACCATCTCGGGCAGGTTCATGTAGCTTTGCTGGACGGTGACCTCGGGCTCGAGCTTCTGGAATTCTCCGATCATCCGGCTGATCATCGCATCCATGAAGAAAGGCACGCCGCCGACACGGACGACGCCCTTGGTGCCTTTCATGAAGCCCTGCACCGCATCCGACGCCTTGCGCGACGCGGTGATCATCGTGCGGCCCTGCGCCGCCAGCTGGAAGCCGAGCGGTGTCGCCTGCAGGGGCCGGCGACCCTTGAGGAAAAGCGGCTCGCCCACCCGTGCCTCCAGCATGGCCAGCGATCGACTGACTGCCGGCTGGGTCAGGCCCAGCATAGCGGCTCCTTCCGACACGCCGCCTGCATCCAGCACCGCAGCGAGCTGCATGAGGTGGCGCTCGTTCAGCTTCATAGCAAAACGCTATACAAGGGACGCCACATCTCATCAAGCATCGCGTCGGGCCGTGCTATCCCGCTTGGCAAGGGGAAGGGAGGCCCCGGCGGAATGCACGGCCAGCACGACCCGAAGCGAGATGAATTCCCCAAGGCGATCTCGACGCAGGCCGAGGAATTCTCACGGCGCCTGACGGCAATGGGCCAGTCCCGCCTGGCGGCGGCGGCACAGGCAGCCGTCGACGGTTTGCACGCGCTGATCGTCGAGTTGCGCCCCTCCGGCGAGGAATTCCGGCAGGCGATCGATTTTCTGACCGAGGTTGGCCACTACGCCGATGCGCGGCGCCAGGAATGGGTGCTGTTCGCCGACGTCCTGGGCGTGTCTTCGCTGATCGAGGATCAGAACAGCCCGCGCCCTGTTGGGGCGACCCCAAACACCCTGGCCGGCCCCTTCTACCGGGCCGACGTGCCGGAGATGCCGCTCGGCGCGAACATCTCGCGCGATCACAAGGGTGAGCCGCTGGAAGTTGCCGGCCGGATCGTCGCGCTCGACGGCGCGGGGATCGGCGATACGATGGTCGAGATATGGCAGGCCAATGCCGAGGGTCTCTACGAGAACCAGGAACCTGATAAGCAGCCTGAATTCAATCTGCGCGGGCGCTTCCGTACCGATCCGCAGGGGCGGTTCCGCTTCACGACGGTGAAGCCGAAGGGCTACACGCTGCCGTCGGACGGCCCAGTCGGCCAATTGATGTCGGCGCTTGGCCTTGGCCTCGAGCGGCCGGCCCACATCCATTTTCGCGTCTCGGCGGAGGGCTTCGAAACGCTGACGACCCACATCTTCGACCGGTCGGACCCCGCGATCGGCCGGGATGCGATCTTCGGGGTCAAGCCCGAACTCATGGCCGAGTTCCGCGCGCTGCCGCCCAACGGAGGAAAACGGAAGCACGCGCTCGACCTCAACCTCGTGCTCTGTCCGCAGCGGCGGGGCGAAACCGAAACCTCTGGGAGGAGATGACCGATGGCACGTGTCAGCGGCTACCACCATTTGACGCTCTCGACGGACAGCGCTCAGGAAGATTTTGATTTCTATACCAAGGCACTGGGCCTGCATTCGGTCAAGCGCACCGTCTTGTTCGACGGCGTCATCCCGGTCTATCACCTCTATTACGGCTCGCCCAACGGCGATGCCTCGACGATCATCACCACCTTCCCGTTCCGCAAGCCAGGCGTCTATGGCCGCCGCGGATCCAACCAGTCGCGTACCATCATGCAGTCGATCCCCAAGGGGGCCGTGGATTTCTGGGTCGACCGGTTGAACGCGCGCGGCATCGAGGCCATCAAGATCACTCGTTTTGGCGCCGACCGTGCGGCTTTCGCACATCCCTGCGGCATCCCGCATGAGCTGGTGGAAAGCGACAGGGATCCACGCGCGCCCATCGCCAACGAAACGCAGGGCATCGGCAAGGCCCACGGCATCAAGGGAATCTACGGCGCCGTGGTGGCGGTGATGGACCGCACCGCCATGGACGACTTCCTGACCATCGCATTGCCGATGGAGAAAGAGGCCGATGACCACGAGGGGCTTGTGTTCCGCGTGCCGGACGCGGCCGGCGTCGCGCAGCGCGTGGAGGTCATTGTCGATCGCGACAGCCCGCAGGGCACCTGGACGCTGGCTGGCGGCACCATCCACCATCTAGCCCTCAACACCGGCGACGAAGAGAACCAGCTGAAACTGCGCGCCCATATAGAGGGCCTCGGCTTCACCGATATATCGGAGCAGAAGGACCGCAACTACTTCAAGTCCTGCTATGTCCGCTCGCCCGGAGGCGCGCTGTTCGAAATTGCCTGGACCACGCCGGAAGGCTGGGCCAAGGATGAGCCTCCGGGCCAGATCGGCAAGACGCTGGTCTTCCCGCCGTGGTTCAAGGACCGCGAGAGCGAATTGCAGGCCGGCCTGGAAGAGGCGGATTTCACGTGAGTTCAGGCAGCGGTCCGCTCCGGCTTGGGCCAAGAGGCCCGGAGGCGAAGGCGATCTGCGTCTTCGTCCACGGCCGCGGCCAATCGCCCGAAGAGATGCAGTCGCATGTGCTGTCGCGGCTTTCCGCGTCCGCCGTGGCCTTCATCCTGCCGCGTGCACCGCACGGCATCTGGTGGGAGGCGCGTGCCGTCGATCCGTTGACGCCGGTCGCCCGCGCGCAGCTTTCGGATGCGCTCGACCACCTTGCGGCCGCAATGGTCGCGGCGCGGGCCGAACTGCCCGGACTGCCGCTTCTTCTCGCGGGCTTCTCGCAAGGGGCGTGTCTCTCGATCGAGTATCTCTGCGCGGGGCTGCCGCCGCCGGACGCTTTGGCGGCCTTCACGGGCTGCCGTGTCGGCGTTCCGGCGGACGAAAGATCCGAGGCGGCGCCGGCCGGAATGCCGATCTATCTTTCCGGTGGCGATGCTGATCCCTGGATTCCGGTCTCGGCGTTTGCCGATGCCGCGCAATCGCTGGGCCGGTTTGGCGCGAGCCTGCGGGCCGATCTGTTCCCGGGCCGCGGCCATGAGGTCTCGGACGCCGAGATCGCCATGCTGGGCACGATCCTCGACGACCTCGCGGCCGGGCGTGGCCCGCGCATGGAGGCGGCGCGATGATGGACAGCTTCACCTTTCCTGGCCTGACGACACGGGTGGTCTTCGGTGCCGGCAGCATGGCTCGCGTCGAAGAGGAAGTCCGGCGGCTCGGCCATGACAAGGTGATGGTGCTGTCGACATCGCATCAGAAGGGCGATGCGGAAAGACTGGCCGCAAGCCTTGGTGGCCTCGCGGCCGGGATCTTTGCCGGCGCGGTCATGCATACCCCTGTCGAGGTCACGGAAAAGGCCGTCGATGCCTTCCGCAGCAGCGGCGCTTCGGCGGTCGTCAGTCTTGGCGGCGGCTCGACCACCGGGCTCGGCAAGGCCATTGCCGTGCGCACCGGCGCCGACCAGGTGGTCATTCCCACCACCTATGCCGGCTCGGAAATGACTGACATCCTCGGCGAGACGGCGGCCGGTGAGAAGACCCCCCGCCGCTCGCCGGACATCCGCCCCGAGACGGTGATCTACGACGTCGATCTGACATTGAGTCTGCCGGTAGGTCTCACCGTGACCTCGGCGATGAACGCGATCGCTCATGCGATGGAGGCCTTCTATGCCCCCGATCGCAACCCGGTGATCGTGCTGATGTGCAGGGATGCCATGATTGCCTTCAAGGACGGCATTCCAAGGCTGATCGGCGACCCGCAGGATCGCGCGGCGCGGACGCAGGCGCTCTATGCGGCGTGGTGCTGCTCGACCGCACTCGGCTATGTCTCGATGGCGCTGCATCACAAGCTGGCGCATGTCTTCGGCGGCTCGTTCGATACGCCGCATGCCGAAACCCACGCCATCCTGCTGCCCTACACGACCGCCTTCAACGAAGCGGCAGTGCCCGATCTGCTGCGCCCCATCGCCGAGGCATTCGGCGGCGGCTCGGCGGGCGGCGGGCTCTGGGATTTCGCACAGTCGGTCGGCTCTCCGCTGAGCTTGAAGGCGATCGGCATCGAGGAGACCGATCTCGACCGCGCGGCGGCGATCGCGGTCAAGAATGCCTATGCCAATCCGAGGCCAATCGATCCGGGATCGATAAGGGAACTCCTTCAGGTGGCGTGGGAGGGACGCCGTCCGGGGGCTTGAGAATAAAACAAGAGGGAGGAACTACAGTGATCACAAGACGCAGCCTACTGAAAGCCTCGGCGGCGACAGGCCTGGCGCTGGCCGGTTCGCGCCTGGCGACGCCGGCCATCGCGCAAGGCGCCAAGATCCGCCTGGGCTATGTTTCGCCGCAGACCGGGCCGCTTGCCGGCTTCGCGGAGAGCGATGCCTACAACATCAAGGCCTTCCTCGCTTCCGAGGCGGGCAAGAACTTCGAGGTCATCGTCAAGGACAGCCAGTCGAATCCCAATCGCGCGGCCGAGGTGGCGAAGAGCTTGATCGTCGATGACGAGATCAACCTGATGCTCGTCGGCTCGACACCCGAGAACACCAACCCTGTGGCCACCACCTGCGAGGCGGAGGGCGTGCCGGTCATCTCGACGATGGCGCCGTGGCAGCCCTGGTTCATCGGCCAGCAGGGCAATCCGGCCGATCCGGCCTCGTGGAAGCCTTTCAACTTCGCCTATCATTATTTCTGGGGTCTCGAAGACATCATCGCCGTCTACACCGGCATGTGGAAACAGCTTTCCACCAACGGCAAGGTGGGCGGGCTGTTCCCCAACGATGCCGACGGCAATGCCTGGGGCGACCCGAAGAATGGATTGAAGCCCGGCCTCGATGCCGCCGGCTTCAGCCTTGCCGATCCTGGCCGCTATCAGAACCTTTCGGACGATTTCACCGCGCAGGTCAACGCCTTCAAAGCCGCCAATGCCGAGATCGTTACCGGGGTGGTCATTCCCCCCGACTTCACCACCTTCTGGAACCAGGCCCGCCAGCAGGGCTTCAACCCCAAGGCGGTGACGGTCGCCAAGGCGATCCTTTTTCCGCAATCGGTCGAGACGCTCGGCGATGCTGGCCACAACCTCTCGTCCGAGGTCTGGTGGTCGGCCTCGCATCCGTTCAAATCGTCGCTGACGGGCGAGAGTTCGGCCGAACTCGCTGCGGATTTCACCGCCAAGACCGGCCGTCCCTGGACCCAGCCGATCGGTTTTGTCCATTCGCTGTTCGAGGTGGCGGCCAATGTCATGGGCCGCGTGTCGGATCCAACCAATGCCGAGGCGATCGCGGCGGCGATAGCGGCCACCGACATGACGACGGTGGTGGGCAAAGTGGCCTGGAGCGGTGCGGGATTGCCACCTTTCGCCGCGAAGAACGTCTGCAAGACACCGCTCGTTGGCGGGCAGTGGCGCAAGAAGGCCGGTGGCGGCTTCGATCTGGTGATCGTCGAAAACGCCGGCGCCTCCGAGATACCCACCGCCGGCAAGATGGAAGCCCTGGCCTGACGCTGCCGAGGGCGGCTGATACCGCCGCCCTCGTTCGGCGCGACCCAAGGATGATAGTGATGATACTCAGGCTGGAAAACGTTTCGAAGTCCTTCGGCGCCCTGAAGGTTGCGGATTCCGTGACCGTCAGCGTGCCGCGCGGCGAAGCGCTGGGCATTATCGGCCCGAACGGCGCGGGAAAATCGACGCTCTTCAACCTGATCACCGGCAATCTGTTTGCCAATGAGGGGCGCATCGAATTGCTCGGCCGCGACGTGACCCGTGCTCCGGCGATGGAGCGGGTGCGCATGGGCGTTGGCCGCAGCTTCCAGATTCCGCAGCCTTTCGAGGGGCTGACCGTGTTCGAAAATCTCTTGACCGCTGCCGCTTTCGGCCGCGGCGGACGCGAGGCCGAGATGGTCGACGATTGCGCTGGTATCCTCGAGGAGACGGAGCTTCTCAGGAAGGCCAATTTCGTGGCCGGCTCGCTGAGCCTTCTCGACCGCAAGCGCCTCGAACTCGCCCGCGCCCTGGCGACAGGCCCTGAGCTTCTGCTTCTGGACGAGATCGCCGGCGGTCTGACGGAGGGCGAATGCAAGGCCCTGGTCGCGACGATCAAGGCGATCCACGCCAGGGGCACGACAATCATCTGGATCGAGCATGTGCTGCACGCCCTGAATTCGGTGGTAGAGCGGCTTCTCGTGCTGGATTTCGGGCGTGTGATCGGGATCGGTGCGCCTGATGAGATCATGGCCTCGAAGGCGGTTCGCGAAATCTATCTGGGGCTCGAGGTCTGATGCTGGAAACGCGTGGCCTCACCGCGAATTACGGCCAGTTCCGGGCGCTGTTCGGTGTGGATATCAGCGTGGCCGCGGGCGAATGCGTGGCGATTATCGGCGCCAATGGCGCCGGAAAATCCACGCTGATGCGCTCGATCACGGGCGTGATCGGCAACGAGCCCGGTATGGTGCTGCACAGAGGCGAGTCGATCGGCGCGCTGTCGTCGGCCGAGATCATGAAGCGCGGTATCGCCATGGTGCCGGAGGGGCGCCGACTGTTCCCTTCGCTGACTGTCGAGGAAAACCTGCTGGTCGGCGGGCAGGCGCGCAAGGTGCCGGGGCCGTGGAACCTCGACGCGGTCTATGATCTTTTTCCGATCCTGCGCGAGCGGCGCAAGAGCCCCGGCACAGCGCTCTCGGGCGGCCAGCAGCAGATGGTGGCGATCGGCCGGGCGCTGATGTCGAACCCCGAATTGCTGCTCTGCGACGAGATCAGCCTCGGCCTCGCGCCCGTCGTCATCCGCGACATCTACGCAGCCCTTCCCAGGATCCGCGAAGGCGGCGCCGCGATCGTGCTGGTGGAGCAGGATATCGGCAAGGCGCTGGCGGTCGCCGACCGTGTCTACTGCATGATGGAGGGCCGCGTCACGCTGGCCGCCAGGGCGGCCGAGGTCAAGCGCGAAGACATCCATTCTGCCTATTTCGGAGTGGCGGCATGATCCGGAAACCGAGGCTCCGTCATCTGCTCGCGCAGCGCTCTTGTGGCCTGATCGAGGTGGCGCGGCGATGATCTGGCTGGACACCCTCGTGCAGGGGATTCTGCTGGGCGGGCTCTATGCCCTATTTGCAGCGGGATTGAGCCTCGTCTTCGGCATCATGCGGCTGGTGAATCTCGCCCATGGCGACCTCATCATCCTTGCCGCCTATCTGGTTTTGATGGGCGTCACGCTGCTCGGCCTGTCGCCCTGGATCGCTGCCCTGGTCGCCATGCCGGCGATGTTCGCGCTCGGCTGGCTGCTGCAGGCCGCCGTGCTGAACCGCGTGCTGGGCAAGGACATCCTGCCGCCGCTTTTGGTCACCTTCGGCCTGTCGGTCGCCCTGCAGAACGGCCTGCTCGAGGCCTTCTCCGCCGACAGCCGCCGTATTCCGGTGGGCGCGTTGGAAGGGGCATCGCTCGATCTCGGGCTGGTCACGGTGGGGATCATGCCGCTGATGACCTTTGCCTCGGCGATCGTGATGATCATTGCCCTGAACGGGCTCTTTTACCACACCGCGCTCGGCCGTGCCTTCCGCGCCACCTCGGACGACGCCGTGACGGCGGGGCTGATGGGGATAGAACCGAAGCGGATTTTCGCGATCGCCACCGGGATCGCCATGGTCGTGGTGACGCTGGCGGCCCTCTATCTCGGCATGCGGGCAAACTTCGATCCTTCGATCGGGCCGGCGCGGCTGATCTATGCCTTCGAGGCGGTGATCATCGGCGGCCTCGGCAGCCTATGGGGAACGCTCGCGGGCGGGATCATCATCGGCGTGGCGCAGACGTTTGGTGCCGCGCTCAATCCGGAATGGCAGATCCTGGCCGGCCACATCGCCTTCCTGGCCGTGATGCTGCTCAAACCGCGCGGGCTTTTTCCGCGCGCAGTGGATTGAGGGGCGGCATGTATCGACTGACAACCCGCACCCGCGCCGGAACCGTAACCGCGATCACGGTGCCGATCGTCATCGTCGCCGCGCTCGCGCTGCCTGCCGTGGCCTCGCGGGGCGTCATACAGGATCTGTTCTTCATCCTCACCATGCTGACGCTGGCGCAGATATGGAACCTTCTGGCGGGCTATGGCGGCCTGGTCTCGGTGGGTCAGCAGGCCTTCGTCGGCATCGGCGCCTACGCGATGTTCGCCGGCGTGATCCTGCTTGGCTGGAATCCGGTCCTGGCGATCCCACTGGGGGGGCTTGCGGCGCTGGTGCTGGCGGTTCCGACGGCCTTCTTCGCATTCCGTTTGCAGGGCGCCTATTTCGCCATCGGCACCTGGGTAATCGCTGAAGTGACGCGCCTGCTGGTCGCGCAGTGGAAGGCGCTCGGCGGCGGCACCGGCACTTCGCTGCCGCGCGAGGCGACGAGCAGCATCCTGGGCACCGATGCGATCAGGGCGCTGTTCGGCGTCCGCGAGGCCGCGGCACGCGACGTCCTGGCCTACTGGCTGGCCTTGGCGCTGGTCGTGGCGGTGACCGGCGGCATCTATTGGCTGCTGCGCAATCGCCTCGGGCTGGCGCTGGCGGCGGTGCGCGACAATGTCGACGCGGCGCAATCGGTCGGCGTCGATACCGGCCGGCTCAGATGGGCGGTCTTTCTGATCGCCGCGGCCGCCACCGGGCTGATCGGCGCGCTGATCTTTCTGCAGACGGCCCGCATCTCGCCGGGAGCGGCCTTTGCCGTCACCGACTGGACCGCCAACGTCATCTTCATAGTCGTCATCGGCGGCATCGGCACCATCGAGGGGCCGATCCTCGGTGTGCTGGTCTTCTTTGCGCTGCGCTCGGCGTTGGCCGACTACGGCAGCTGGTACTTGATGACGCTCGGCCTCATCGCCGTCGTCGTAATGCTTTTTGCACCAAAGGGGCTGTGGGGCCTGATCGCGTCCCGCAAGGGCCTGCACCTGTTTCCGGTTCGCCGCAGGCTGACCGGTCCGAAGATCGAGGGAGGAATTTGATGGCGGATATCGAAACCGACGTGCTGATCGTCGGCACTGGCCCGGCCGGCTCGGCCACCGCCGCGCTGCTGTCCAGCTACGGCGTCGCCAACATGATCGTCAATCGCTATCGCTGGTTGTCGAACACGCCGCGTGCCCACATCACCAACCAGCGCACGATGGAAGTGCTGCGCGACCTTGGGCCGGAGGTAGAGGCCGAGGCCATGATGCACGCCTCCCCGCAGGAGCTGATGGGCGAGAACGTGTTCTGCGAAAGCCTGGCCGGCGAGGAGATCGGCCGCATGAAGAGCTGGGGCGTCCATCCGCTCTCCAAGGCCGAACATCTCCTGTCGTCTCCCTGCTTCATGAACGATCTGCCGCAGACCTTCATGGAGCCGATCCTGTTCAAGTCGGCCTGCGCCCGCGGCACGCAGGCCCGCATGAGCACGGAATATGTCAGCCATGTCCAGGATGCGGACGGCGTGACCACGACCTGCCACGATCGGCTGTCGGGCAAGGATTTCACCGTGCGGTCGAAGTTCCTCGTCGGCGCCGACGGCGGCAACTCGCTGGTGGCCGAGCATCTGGGCCTGCCGCTCGAGGGCAAGATGGGCGTTGGCGGCTCGATGAACATCCTGTTCAGGGCTGATCTCTCGAAATATGTCGCCCACCGGCCGAGCGTCCTCTACTGGGTCATGCAGCCCGGCGCCGACGTCGGCGGCATCGGCATGGGTCTCGTGCGCATGGTGCGGCCGTGGGACGAATGGCTGATCGTCTGGGGCTACGACATCAACCAGCCGCCGCCTGAAGTGACGCCGGAACTGGCCACCAGCGTCGCGCGTCAACTGGTCGGAGATCCCGCGCTCGAGATCGAGCTCCTGGGCGCCAACACCTGGACCGTGAACAACTGCTTCGCCACGCACATGCAGAAGGGGCGGGTGTTCATCATGGGCGATGCCGCGCACCGGCATCCGCCCTCGAACGGGCTCGGCTCGAACACATCGATCCAGGACGGGTTCAACCTCGCCTGGAAGCTTGCCAAGGTCGTCAAGGGGCAGGCGGGGGTCGGGCTTCTGGACAGCTTCTCGGCCGAGCGCGCACCGATCGCGCGCCAGATCGTGACACGGGCGAACCAGTCCATCGCCGAATTCGGACCGATCTTCGAGGCGCTCGGCATGGACGGCGGCGTGGATCACGACAAGATCCACAGGAACATGGAGGCTCGCGCCGATGCGACGCCCGTCGCCGAAGCGCAGCGCGAGGCGCTCCGCAAGGCCATCGCCTTCAAGAAGTACGAGTTCGACGCCCATGGCGTCGAGATGAACCAGCGCTATGCCTCCGGCGCGGTGGTGACCGACGGCCAGCGCGAGCCGCCTTTCGAGAAGGATCGCGAGCTGCATTATGCGCCGACAACGTGGCCCGGTGCGCGCTTGCCGCATGTCTGGGTCTTCGAGCGCTCCGGCAGGAAAGTCTCGACGCTCGATCTTTGCGGGCATGGCGAGTTCACGCTGTTGACCGGCATTGGCGGCGAGGCGTGGGTCGCAGCGGCGGAGACGGTGGGCGCGGAACTCGGTCTGCCGATCCGCAGCCATGTGATCGGCCCGCGTCGCGCGATCGAGGATCATACCGGCGACTGGGCCGGCGCGCGGGAGATCCGCGACAACGGCTGCCTGATCGTTCGTCCCGACCATCATGTTGCCTGGCGTTCCGAAACGCTGGCGGCCGATCCGGCGGCCGAACTGCGCCGGGTCTTCAAATCCGTTCTGGCGCGCTGAGGAGGATCGCATGATCGACGAACACGAATCCGGCTATTTCACCGAAGCGAACTCGGCCGAGGTCGTGGTGGCGCGGAACAGGAACGCCAAGGACGAGCGACTCAAAGAGGTGATGGAGGTCATCACCCGCAAGCTGCACGAGGCGGTGAAGGAGATCGAGCCGACACAGGAGGAATGGTTCGGCGCGATCATGTTCCTGACGCGGACAGGCCAGATCTGCAACGAGTGGCGGCAGGAATACATCCTGCTGTCGGATGTTCTCGGTGTCTCGATGCTGGTCGATGCGATCAACAACCGCAAGCCGTCGGGCGCCTCGGAATCGACGGTGCTGGGACCCTTCCACGTCGCCGATGCGCCCGAACTGCCGATGGGCTCGAACATCTGCCTCGACCAGAAGGGCGAGCCCATGTTCGTGCATGGCCGCATCCTCGATACCGAGGGCAAGCCGATCGCAGGCGCCAAGATCGACGTCTGGCAGGCCAATGACGAGGGCTTCTACGACGTGCAGCAGAAGGGCATCCAACCCGACTTCAACCTGCGCGGCGTCTTCCGCACCGGCGCGGACGGGCGCTACTGGTTCCGCGGCGTGAAGCCCAAATACTACCCGATCCCGGATGATGGCCCGGTCGGCAAGCTGCTGGGCGCCCTGGGGCGTCACCCCAATCGTCCGGCGCATCTCCACTACATCGTCGAGGCCGAGGGCTTCGAAGCGCTGACCACGCACATCTTCGACCCGGACGACCCGTACATCGATTCAGATGCCGTCTTCGGCGTGAAGAAGAGCCTGCTCGCCGAATTCCGCAAGATCGAGGACGCCGAAGCTGCCGCCAGGGTCGAGGTTGCGGCCCCGTTCTACGACGTGGAGTTCGATTTCGTGCTGTCGCACAAGGGAGGAAACTGATGGCCGCACTTGAAAAGATGTTCGATGTCAGAGGCAAGTCGGTGATCGTCACCGGGGGCGCCAGCGGCATCGGGCAGGCCTATGCCGAGATCATGGCCGAGCACGGGGCGAAGGTCTGTATCTTCGACCTGAACCCTGCCGGGCTTGACACGACCGTGGCCGCGATCAGGGCGGTGGGTGGCGATGTCTGGGGCCAGGTTGTCAATGTCGGCGACCGCGCGGCCATGGCCGCAGCCTTCGACAAGGTCGCCGGGAAGGCGGGCTCGATCGATGTCGTGTTCGCCAATGCCGGGATCGATGCCGGGCCGGGCTTCAACACCCCGACGGGCGAAAGGAACCCCGAGGGCGCCATCGAGAACCTGCCCGACGAGCACTGGGACAAGGTGATGGAGATCAACCTGACCTCGGTCTACACCACGATCAAGCATGCCGTCCGGCACATGAAGCCGAATGGCGGCGGCCAGATCATCGTCACGTCGTCCATTGCATCGCTGATCAACGAGAGCATCGTGGGCACGCCCTACATGCCCGCCAAGGCCGCGGTGAACCATCTCGTTCGCCACATGGCGATGGAGCTTGGCGCCTACAACATCCGCATCAATGCCATCCTGCCCGGACCGTTCATCACCAACATCGCCGGCGGCCGGCTGCGCAATCCGGCGGACCGCAAGGCCTTCGAGGCCCAGTCGCTGCTCGGTCGGATCGGCGACCCGGAAGAGATCAAGGGCCTGGCGCTTTATCTGGCGTCGCCGGCCGCGTCTTACGTCACGGGCTCGCTGATCGTAATCGATGGCGGCTCACTGCTGAGGATGACCTGAAGCCGCTTTGAACTGAGACCGGTCCCGTGGGCCGGAGAAACTTAACCCAGGGAGGAACCGACGATGAGCTACTACAACAGACTGGTGAAATCGGGCTTGCGGCCCAGCCGCCGAAGCGTCCTGAAGGGGATTGGAGCCGGCCTTGCCGCCAGCACGCTTGGCATGCCGGCCTATGTGCGCGCCGCGACGGCGGGAAAGATCAAGCTCGGCTATCTCAGCCCGACGACCGGACCGCTCGCCCTGTTTGGTGAAACGGATGGCTACACCTTGCAGAAGATCCGCGCCCTGCTCGGCGGCCAACTGCAATGCGCCGACGGCAATACCTACGAAATCGAGATTCTTGACCGCGACAGCCAGTCCAATCCGAACAAGGCATCGGAAATCGCCGGCAATCTGATCCTGAACGACGAGGTGCATCTGCTCGTGCCGGCCTCGACCACCGACACGATCCTGCCCGCGGCCGAGCAGGCCGAGCTTTATGAAACGCCCTGCATTTCCTCGGGCGCTCCCTGGCAAGCGGTGATCATGCCGCGCGGCGGCGGCAAGCAGACCTTCGACTGGACCTATCATTTCTTCTGGGGCCTCGACGAGGCGTTGAACACCTTCGTCGGGCTCTGGAACCATCTGGAGACCAACAAGAAGGTCGGGATGCTGTTCCCCCAGAACATCGACGGCGAGACCTGGGGCAACGACGAATATGGCTTGCCAGCGCCGACCCGCAAGGCCGGCTACGAGGTCGTGGTGCCCGGCTATTTCCAGCCCCGCACCAATGATTTTTCCGCACAGATAGCCGAGTTCAAGAAGCAGGGCTGCGAGATCATCGGCGGCATTACCTATCCCGACGATCTGAAGACCTTCGTCACCCAGTGCAACCAGCAGGGCTTCAAGCCGAAGGCGGTCACGGTGGCGGCGGCGCTCTTGTTCCCGGGTGGCGTCGAGGCCATGGGTCCTCTAGGCAACGGCATGTCCTCGGAGGTCTGGTGGACCCCGGCCTTCCCGTTCAAGTCGTCGCTGACCGGCCAGGTCAGCAGCGACATCGCCAGCCAATGGGAAGCCGATACGAAGCGCCAGTGGACGCAGCCGCTGGGCTATTCGCATGCCTTGCTCGAGGTCGCCCTCGACATACTGAAGCGCTCTTCCAATCCGCTCGACCGTGCGGCCAATCGTGACGCTCTGGTCGCTACCGATCTGCAGACGCTGGTCGGTCATATCAAGTTCGACGGCTCACCCCACAAGAACATCTGCAAGACGCCGATCTTCGGCGGCCAGTGGGTGAAGGGCGAGAAATGGCCTTATGACCTGAAGATCGTCGACAACACTGTCAATCAGCTCTTCGCGCCGCAGCAGGCTATCCAGCCGATCGCCTGGTGACATGAGCGGGAACGCGGGCAGAGTTATGGGTAGGGAAATCCTGCTGAAAGCGCACGGCGTGTCGAAGTCCTTCGGCGCTGTCCGCGTCCTGCATGAGGTGAGCTTCGACGTGCATCGGGGCGAGGTGCTGGGCATCCTCGGCCCGAATGGGGCGGGCAAAACGACGCTGTTCAACATGATCAGCGGCGATTTGAAGACGTCCGGCGGCGAGATCCAGCTCGGCGACACCGCGCTTCGCGGCGAGCCGCCCTTCCGGCGCTGCCAGATGGGGATCGGGCGGACCTATCAGATCCCGCGTCCCTATTCCGGCATGACCACCTTCGAAAACCTGCTGGTCGCCGCCGCTTTCGGCGGCGGCCGGTCCGAGAAGCAGAGCTATGCTTTCTGCGCCCAGGTCCTGCGCGATTGCGAGCTCTCCGACAAGGCCAATGTCTCGGCCGGCGCGCTCACTCTGCTCGATCGCAAGCGGCTGGAGCTGGCGCGCGCGCTGGCGTCGGATCCGAAGCTGCTGCTGTTGGACGAGATCGCGGGCGGGCTGACCGACGATGAATCGAAGGCGCTGGTGGCGCTGGTGCGCCGCATACGCGACCGCGGCATCACCATTGTGTGGATCGAGCATGTGCTGCACGCGCTGCTGGCGGTGGCCGACCGGCTGTTGGTGCTGAACTTCGGCGAGAAGATCGCCGAAGGCGTGCCAGCCGAAGTGATTGCGCTGCCCGAGGTCCAGCGCGTCTACATGGGGATCGAGGCATGACGGCCGTTCTTTCCACCCACGGCCTGTTGGCCCGCTATGGCGATTTCCAGGCGCTCTACGGCGTCGACATCGAGCTGCACCAGGGTGAGGCCGTGGCCTTGATCGGCGCTAACGGGGCAGGAAAATCCACACTCCTGCGTTCGATCATGGGCTTGCTCCCGGTTGCGCGCGAGATGGTGCTGCTGCACGGCGAGGCCGTTGGCGGCACCACCACCGACCGCATGGTCCAGAAGGGTGTCGCCATCGTGCCGGAGGGCCGTCGGCTCTTCACCGGCATGTCGGTCGAGGACAATCTGCGCGTCGCCATCGACCAGGCCGCGCGCATGGGCGCTAAGGGCGGATGGACGTTGCCGCGGTTGCACCTGCTGTTCCCGATCCTAAAGGAGAAGGCCCGCACGCAGGTCCAGAGCCTCTCGGGCGGACAGCAACAGATGGTGGCGATCGGCCGCGCGCTGCTCTGCCAGCCGCGCGTGCTGCTCTGCGACGAGATCAGCCTTGGTCTTGCGCCGAAGGTGATCCGCGAGATCTATGCCGCCTTGCCCGAAATCCGCGCCACCGGAACGGCGATGATCGTGGTCGAGCAGGATGTCGGCCTCGCCCGAACCGCTACGGACCGCCTCTACTGCATGCTGGAGGGGCGCGTGACCCTGACCGGCAGGTCCGCCGAGATCACGCGTGAGCAGATCGGCAAAGCCTATTTTGGAGCAGGCCATGGAGTGGTTTGACGCCTTGGTGCAGGGAGTCCTGCTGGGCGGCATGTATGCCCAGTATGCGCTCGGCATGGCGCTGATGTTCGGCGTCATGCGGATCGTCAACATCAGCCATGGCGATCTGGTGATCCTTTTGTCGCTGATAGGCATTTCGATAGCCACGGCCTGGGGTCTGGGACCGCTGCCTGTGCTGATCTTACTGGTGCCGCTCGCGGTGCTGATGGGCTGGGTGCTGCAGAAGGCCGTGCTGAACCGCGTGGTGGGCAGCGATCCGCTGCCCTCGCTGATCGCCACCTTCGGACTTTCGATCGCGCTGCAGAACCTGATGCTGCAGATATGGTCCGCGAACAGCCGATCGTTGCCCGGCCATGGAATAGAGAGTCAATCCATCGAGATCGGCGGTATCTATGTCGGCCTCCTGCCGCTGATCGTGCTGGCCGTCGCCACGGGGTTGACAGGAGGCCTCGACCTGACGCTGAAGCGCACGCGCTTTGGCCGGGCGCTCCGCGCCGCGTCGGCCGATGTCGAGGCAGCGGCGATGACCGGCATCAATCCGCGCGCCGTCTATGCTATGGCGACAGCGGCAGCGGTCGGCATCCTCGGCTTTGCAGCCGTCTTCCAGGCGTTGCGGTCGACCGTCGCGCCGGCCGACGGACCTGCCCAGCTGATCTACGCCTTCGAAGCGGTGATCATCGGCGGCATGGGGACGGTATGGGGCGCCTTCGCCGGCTCGATGGTCCTCGGCATCTCGCAGGCCATCGGCTTCCGCATCGATCCGGGCTTCGGCGTGCTCGCCGGACATATCGTCTTCCTGATCGTGCTGGCGACCCGCCCGCAGGGCCTGTTCGGAAAGGCATTGTCATGAGTGCGATCCCCTATGTGGCAACCGAGGTGCCTGAGGTCCTGGTCCAGCGCCAGACCCGGTCCGGTCGCATCGCGATGACGCTGGCTGTGCTGGCGCTGATCGGTGTCGCCGCCATGCCATGGTGGGCCTCGACCGGCACGATCCGGTCGATTCTGGTGCTGTGCTGCTACATCGCCGTCGCTCAGATGTGGAACCTGCTCGCCGGCTATGCCGGCCTCGTCTCGGTGGGTCAGCATGCCTTCATGGGAGCGGCCGGCTATGCGCTCTTCGTGTTGGCCCAGACTTACGGCATCAATCCGTTTGTGGCGGTCTTCCTTTCGCTGCTGGTGCCGGCCGCGCTGGCCGTGCCGATCTACCTGCTGCTGCATCGCCTGGATGGCCCCTATTTTTCGATCGGCACATGGGTGGTGGCCGAGGTCTTCCGGCTGACCGCCTCGAACCTGCCGCTCGTCAATTCCGGCGCGGGCATGTCGCTTCGCGTGATGAAGGACTATTCGGCCTTCGAGCGGAATGTCGCCATGTCGCTGCTCTGCGCGGGGATGCTGCTCGTCACGCTGGGCGGCAGCTACTGGCTGCTTCGCTCGCGCTTCGGCCTTGCGCTGATCGCCATGCGCGACAATCCGGTCGCGGCCGCAAGCCAGGGCGTGAATGTCGTCAAGCTGCGCTTCCTGATCTACGTCGCGTCGGCGGTCGGCTGCGGTCTTGCCGGGGCGATCTATTTCATGGCGCAGCTCCGCATCACCCCGGGTTCGGCCTTCGATCCGATGTGGGCCAACGTCGCGATCTTCATCGTCATGGTCGGCGGAATCGGCTCCATCGAGGGCGTTCTGATCGGATCCCTGATTTTCTTCATCGCGGACCGCTGGTTCGGCGAATACGGCGCGACTTATTTCGTTGTCCTCGGCCTGATGACGCTTCTGGTCGCGCTCTACGCCCGGACGGGCATCTGGGGCCTGATCTCGAAACGGTGGGATGCACCATGGTTCCCGATCCGACGCAAGCTCGTCGACCCGAACCGCTGACGAGGAGGATTCATGAAAGCCGCCATCTTCGATAGGGTCGGCGTCCCGCTGCGGATCGGCACGGTGCCGGACCCGACGCCGGCACCGGGCGAGGTCGTCTTGCGTGTCGCCGCCTGCGGCATCTGCGGCAGCGATCTGCATATCACCGAGGACCCCGTGCCTTTCGGCATCGAGGCAGGCTTCGTGCTCGGCCATGAATTCTCTGGGGACATCGTCGCGGTCGGATCGGAGGCAACAGGCCTTCGGATCGGTGACCGTGTCGCCGTCGCGCCGATGCGCGGTTGCGGACACTGCGAAGCCTGCGAGCGCGGCGATCCGGCGCGCTGTCGCGAGATGGAGCTGATCGGCGGCGGCTATGCGCAATACGCGACCGTGGCCGCACGCCAGTGTCATATCCTGCCCGGCGATGTGGCGCTCGAGGATGGTGCGTTGGCCGAGCCACTGTCGGTCGCTCTGCATTGCATCGTCCGCTCGGGCATGAAGCCGGGGGATCGGGTCGCCATCCTGGGCGCTGGGCCGATCGGACTGCTCGTCGCCTTCTGGGCGCGGCGGATGGGGGCGTCGCGTGTCGTGGTGGCCGACATCCACGGCCATCAGCGCGAGCGTGCGCTTGCTCTCGGCGCGACCGGCTTCGCGCTTTCGGGCGAAAAGCTGACCGAAAACCTCGCCGATCTCTGTGGCGGAGCGCCAGACATTGTCTTCGAATGCGTCGGCAAGCGCGGCCTCATCGGCGCGGCGGTCGAAGCGGTGCGGCTGCAGGGCACGGTGGTTGGCGTCGGCTTGTGTATCGGCGGCGACGAATGGGATCCGTTCATTGCGCTGACCAAGGAAGTGAACCTGCTGTTCTCGGTCTTCTTCCATCAGCACAACGAATTCGGCGTCGCCCTCGATGCGCTGCGCGGCGGACCTTTCGCACCGCAAGCTCTGGTCACCGACCGGATCGACCTCTCGCCAGTTCCGCAGATATTCGAGAGCCTTCGCCGCCGCACCACGCAATGCAAAGTGCTGATCCAGCCGGACCTTGTTTGAGGCCGCACCTGTTTGAGGAGAGTGAAAATGGCCGTTCAATTCGAAACCCTCGAATACGATATCGGCGGCACGGAAACGGTGGTGAAGGCCATCGGTAGAGGCAAGCCCGTGCTGTTCCTGCACGGCGCCTCGACGCTTGAAGGCTTCGACTTCGCGGAGGGCCTCGCCGACCGCTTCCGCGTGCTCTGCCCGAGCCATCCGGGCTTCGGCTTTTCTGGCCCGGCGCCGCATGTCGCTGCGATGTCCGACATGGTTCTGCACTACCTGAACCTGCTCGATGTTCTGAACCTGCCGGAGAAGCCTCATCTCATCGGCTTTTCCATGGGCGGCTGGATGGCGACCGAGCTCGCCGGCCTTGCGCGGGAGCGTTTCGACAAGGTGGTGCTGATCGCGCCGGCAGGGCTCAACGACCCCGCGCATCCGGCCACCGATCTGGGCGCGGTCGCGCCGCAGGAGCTGCCGGCCTATCTGGCGCATGACGTCTCGGTGGCGCTGCGCTATTTCCCGGACGGCTCAGACCCCGCCTTTGCCGAGGCCTTCGGCGCCGACCGCGTCCGCGAAGGCGACACGCTCGGCCGGCTACTGATGCCATTCGGCATGGGCCATCCGAACCTGCGGCGCTTCCTGGCGCGCATCACCAACCCGACGCTGGTCGTCTGGGGCACCAAGGACCGTCTGCTGCCGGCGAGCCAGGCGCCGCTCTTCGTCGAGGCGCTGCCCGATGCACGGCTGATCCTGGTCGAGGATGCCGGTCATTTCGTCATGCAGGAAAAATCCGAAACGCTCAGGAAGATCGGCGACTTCCTCGCCGGCTGACCGCATTTGAAAAAGGAGGAGAAGACAATGAACAAACCCATCAAGCATGGCTCGTGGGGGACGACCACCGACTATCGCGACCTGCTGACGAAGATCGCGGAGATCGGGCCGGCCCTGGAAGCCAACGCCATCGCCGACGAGGAGAGCGGCGAACTGACTTCGGCCACGTTCGAGCTGCTGAAGCCGTTGCGCATGTCGCATATCTTCGCCGCGGAGAGCCTCGGCGGCGCGCAGTTGCGACCCACCCATGGTCTCGAACTGCTGGAGACGATCACCTGGTATTCGGGAGCGGCTGGCTGGGTTTCCATGGTGCATTGCTGCATCGGTGCGATGTCGGCGGCCTTTCTGCCGGACAGCGCGGTCGAGCGGCTTTTCGCGCCGGGCACCGACAACCGTTTCTCGGGGCAGGGCGCGCCGCTTGGCATGCTGAAGAAGGTCGACGGCGGCTACCGGCTGAACGGCAAGTGGAGCTATGGCAGCGGGTTCAGCCACGCCACCTATAGCCACAGTGCCGCCTTCGTCGATGACGGCACCGGCAAGCCCGCGAAGGACGACAAGGGCAATGTGATTATCATGTGCGCCCATGCGCCGATCTCGCAGCACAAGCAGCTCGGCAATTGGGACGTTCTGGGCCTCGGCGGCACCGGCAGCATCGACTATGCGGCCGAGGATGTCTTCATCGCCGACGATCTCGTCTTCCCGATCCTGACCGCACCGCCGCTGCGCCAAAAGGAGTTCTTCAGTCTCGGTGTCGTGGGCCTCGCCGCCATCGGTCATACCGGCTGGGCGCTCGGTACCGGGC
>NZ_RZRK01000049.1:0-14954 GCF_003997835.1 Mesorhizobium sp. M7A.F.Ca.CA.004.12.1.1 | reverse complement strand
GTCTTGAAGTTGATCATTTGAAACGGTCCGGTTATCCGCCCGATCGTTCCCGCCAGCTGCCTTGCCATCATTCCCACCAGCTGGCTTGCCATCATTGCCATCAGCCGGCTTGCCATCACCAGAATGCTCGGATTTCGAATCCCCATGGCCCTTTCGGATCAAGGAAGTCCCGAGGTTGCCAACTCCACTCCCAATTGCTGCTATCATCAGGTACTCCGGCATTTGCCATTGGCGGCGACGTGTTAAAGGTTAACCTCGATCAAGCTAAGGGCGGGAGCTTTCGAGAACCTGACGGCTTTTGACAAAAACCGGCCAGCGCAAAAACCGTATGCTCTGCAGGATGTTGCTCTCGCATCGAACAGTCGACCACGATCTCGGCTGTTCGGCCAATCCCGCCGTCCACGCATGCCGCGACCGAATGGCAGCCGCAGCAGCTGGTTTGCATCTCGATGCTGTGGTGTCGAACAGGAGGCACGGTCCACGTGCTGCATGACCGCAATGACCGTATTCTTGCTGGCTCCACGGGCGCACGCAACGAGCAGGAACTCGGTCTTTGCATCACCATTCTCTCGCCTGCACATCACGGCCCGGCGCGGTGAGCTCATTGGCCTCGAGAAGGTCGGCGACCGTACGAACATGGGATGGTCTGCCGGCTTTGGGAGGCCGGTGCGGATCCTCTTCTCACCATATCGAAAGCTTGAAGCGGTCGGATTTTCTTGCCCTGTTCGTGAGAACTCCCATCGTCAGCTAATCGTCAGCCAAGCGGTCTATCTAGGCCGGCCGTGCCTGACCTTCGGATCCAAAGGTCCCGTCTCGACACTTTTTGTAACTATAGATCGAAATGGTTTCCCGCGCGATACGCAACGCACACGCTTCTCTGAAGCAAATGTGTGACTTTGTCGGTGGCGAACGAGAGGAGTGACGCATCAATAAAATCGTCAGGCACGTGTCTAGGAAGGGGAGCTGGCCGAGTTGGTCTGATTTCATTCGCTGTTCCTGGAAATCGGCGGACTGAAGCGCTGATAATCTCAGGACATCGATGGCAACGTTGCGAAAGTCCTGTGAGCTCGGGCCAATCTTGGCCTGCTACTGAGAAGCACTTTGGCGGGAACATTACGCCGTCGCGGGTCTGGCTGACCGTGACGTTAACCGAAAGATGCCGCTGGTCTCGTCAGCCGCCAGCACAATAGCAGCACATTCTCGCCTACTACGGAGACGCAATATGAAGGGCATTGGCCGACCACGGAAATCGCAGGCTGAAACTGGAGCCAGCCGCGCGGGGCGGGCGAGCAGTTCCCTTTCGCAATCAAGTCTTGCTGCGGGAGAAGGTGGACAGTCATTCGATTCCGTTGTGGAGCAGATGCGCTCTGGGGACGCCGATAGGAGGCCCTCCTCCCTTCCAGTTGCGCGCGGTCCAGGCGATGCCCGCGAAAGTCTGCCAGGCGCCTCGATTGGCGAAGATCAAATCCTGAACACACCGCCACGTGGAGCCGCTGCGCCACCACGCGGAACCGTAGCGCCACGTGGCGCAGCCGCAAGGCGGCGCGGTTCTCCCTCCATGTCTGAGGGCGAAGCCATGGCGCCGGTCGGTAGCCAACTATCAACCGCGCAGGTGGAAGGCACCAGCTCATCGTCAAATGAAGATATCAGTCCGACACAGCTCAGAATGAACAGTCTTGTTCAACAACTGACTGATTGCGAGGCTGCGGCCAGGAAAACCGACGTTCCCGAGGAGGCGGTGGAGCTGATCAGTCGGGTCGTCGGTGCAGCCTCAGCAATTCTGGAGTACCGCGCTAGCCTGCCTGCGGCTGAGGCGCAGACAATTATGCCAGACGACAAGGTGCGTAGATGTTGCCAGATCGTGTGCGACGCCGCGAATGAAGTAGACCAACTTGGCCTGTCGACGATCACGAAATTGGACGAAAAGACCAAGATAGCGGCAGGTATGGTCGATAGACTCTACTCCTACTCCCAGGCGGACCGGCAGGAGCTGTTGATTTTAAATGTGGAGAACCACCATACGGCGGCAATTAAGTGGTGGGAAAAAAAGGCATGGCGCTCCGAACGACAGCGATCCGCCTGCGCTGCCACCGCTAGCCTATCCAGTGGAACGCCCGTGATGCGGGAAGCCGAGCGGTGCGCACTGCGGCTGCGTGCCGGCTCGGTACTGAGTGTCAGGATCTGGCTGGTCCGTGAGCGGATCGGTCTTGCGCGGGCCAAGATTGAACTGCGGGCGAGCAGGTTCGAGCCAGATTTGAAGGAACTCCTCGTCGGTCGAAATGGAGTGGTGCAGCTGATGGCAAGCGCCGCTCAAGAAGCTCTTCGCGCCCTCTCTTTGGCGAAGGGCATAATGGATGGCAAAACACTCAACGCTCATGATTGCGCGGTTGTAGAAAAAATCATGGAGCGGCTTTCGGATTTTGGATTGGCGTTGCACGAGGTGCATACCAAGCTAAGCCATACCTACCCAGATGCCGGCCTCCCATTGAAACTGTTCGAACGGATCGTGGACGATGCATGGATCACTGCGCACGATGCCATGCACTTGTTGAACCTGCAGTCTCCGCCGTCAGCCATCATGGCGCCACAGGCCCAGGCGGGCGCTGCGATGCCGGCCAGGGCAGGCGCTGCGATACCGGCTGACACTGCTGGTACGGCTGCAGTGTCAGAAGGCACTACAGCGCGAAGGAAAGGGAAGTCAAAGCATAAGTCGGCAGCTCGCGCCGGGACTTCTGCCGCCGGGCAGCCATCAACACCAGTCGCTTCGAACGCCGGCACAGTGCCAGCAGCCAAGGTTCTCGCGCGCTCGGATCAAGTTGCGAGTACACAGGTGAGAGCGCAAGAGGTGGCTGCGAGTTCGTCGGGGGCAGGCTCGACAATCGGGGGCGCCGCGTTGTCAATGGAGGTATTGACGGAGCGGCTCAAACGATTGGACGAACTTTTGCAGTTCGATCTGGCCGGTCAGCAAAGCGTCGTCTCCCAAGTGCGCCAGATGAAGCCTGAGGAGGCCGGTAAGGTCGTGGACGATGTGGCCCAGTACCTGCGAGCCCAGGCCATTGAGATGCAAACCTGTCTCGCCGGGTTGCACGGGCGTAATGTACGCCTGCTACTCACCTCCACCCAGCTACCCAAAGTGCACGAACGCACAGACCAGCTCAAAGGGTTGCTGAACATGGTGCTGGGACAGGCCAACGCATTGAATGAAGGAAAAGCCGGCATTACGACTGATTGCATGAAGACCTACGCATTTCCGGCGCAAAAATACCTGGAACATTTGTGCAATGCCGACGAATTGATGCCGCCGGAGGCACCGGTCGCGCTGCGTGGCGAGCCAGGAAAGCTGTTTGAGATGAAGCTGCAGCCCAAGATGCTGGTCAATGGTGCGATGCCGAGCCCGATGTGGGTGCACATCCACACGAGTCGCCCCGTCTTGGCCAGAAACTTAGAAGGGCTGGCTGATTCCGAATTCACCGCTTGCCACGTTAAATCCAACGAACAGCGCGGCTACAATCGAGAGCGAGAGGAAGCCGATGCTAGGTCCGGTCGCGAGAAGGTCATAATTCATCGCGGCAAACTCACCCCCGCTTTCTGTAAGTCTTTGTTGACCTCGGGGCTTGGCCGCCAACCACGCAATTCGCGTGCCGAGCTCCCGTCGGCGCAGGCTGCATGACAGGGCACGTACTTTGGGGTCTAGGGCAGAATGCGGCCGGCCACGCTGTGAGTCAGCGAGCATTTCTCCTGGCCAAACCGCGAATGCCGCTGCGCGAGTTGCGGTCCGGCGATTGGAGTCGATCGGCTACCGTCAGGGCCGATTTGCGATGTCGCGTTACCTGCTGTTGACGTGGCGGCGTATCTTGCCTCCCATCCAACTTATCGCCGAGATCGCGCCGCCAAGATCGAGGCGGAAGGTCTTCCTGCGAGCGCGGAGCAGGCATAGCCGATCCGATCGGGATCGGCGCATCGCAACGACCCAACGGTGTGGTGGAGAAAATTGGATTCGGGAGAGCTCGTATCCAAGAGGCGGAGTTCCGGCCCGAATACAATCCGCTCGCAAGCACCCACGATGCGCATCCGCAGTTTATTGTCTGGGAGATGGGCTGGATTGCTCGGCGGCGCTGGCGCTAAGGCGGGGCTGTCGCCGGACAATTAGCATTCACTGCCAACAGCCTTGCAACCGTCACCAGTTGCAAGGCTCGGCGGCGGGTCGACAAATCACATGAAATCGTCGTCGGACCCGCTATCGCTGCTGTCGCTGTCCTCGGTTTTGTGGAGATAGAGTGGAGGTTTGCCTGCACGCTGCCACTCACCGGCACTGTTCTTCGTCCATTTGTCGGGATGCTGCGTAGGGTCAAGCACCAGGTCGCCATGATCCACTTCAACAAACCCCATCGTCTGCGCGCGCGCTTGTGCTTCCGGATTAGCCGCACGCCAATTCAGCAACGGTCGGTCGCCGTCTATCCGAAGTTGATGCTCCAGCAGAATATCGCCCGCATTTTCGACGAGCGGATGGGCGACTTGAAGATCCACTATGGAAGTGACCTCAGTTCGACCAGGAAATTGTTCCCGCCAACTTTCCGATTCGAACTCGTTCATGCTGAATCCGCCTTCCATTCTCAGCAGTCCGGCACTCCGGTCTCCCAATTGGTAACTGAAATATCGCGCGTGCTCCGTATCTCGACGGATGCCATATTGCTGAGCAACGTCCGCGGTGCGCCTGGCTCGTGACGATACGAACTCTGAATACTCTTGAGGATTGTCGGCGATGTGCGTGATTTCATCACCATGAAATTGCCTCACCTGTCTCCTGAAGGAAGTCCTGTTGATCTCCACCACAGGAGGTCGGGAATTGAGGGAGTATGCTTGGGGAGCCGCCGATGATGAGGCGCCGCTACCTTCCGATCCGGATAAGTGCATTCGGGCAAATGTGTCCGCGAACCCTTCGCTTCCTGCATCCGCTTGCTCGCCGGCATTATGCGCGCGGTAACTATCGGATGAGCCACCAATTCGACCATACATGACGATTCGTACTCCTATGTTTCGCAACCGAGCTCAAGTTAGCACGGCTGTTCAACATAGGGCGCTTAGTTGACGACTAGCTGACGAGGGCATTCCAACGGCTGCACCAATCAAATCCGTACTGCCGGCCTCAAAACCTCGGACTGCGCCACGCACCGGCCAGCAGAGGCTGCAAGGTCATGCCCGGAGGACTTGCCGTAGTTGCTGGGTGGCAGATCCGAGGGGAGTGATTGCCCCAGGCCCGCGGTTGCGCGGTTGGCCTGACAGAGACACTGGGGCACGGATGGCCAGCCGACATTTGCCACTAGCATGGAGCCAGGTCAGTTTTGAACTGGCAGTCGTGGACTTCCAATGACTAGGCCAAGCCTGCGGCAAAGAATGCTTTCGCGACAGGCTGGAAATATTGCATAGGAACCGCGTGGCCGAGTTTTGTAGTGCCTATCAGCTGACGCGCTAAGACATGGTCATGGACGATCGTCAGGCGTAGTGCCCGCGCCTCGCTCAACACATGTGAAACGCGCTCACCTTCGGCACGGCAAACTAAGAACGGCACCCCGGTTTCACCGCGAACGTAACGCAGACCGATCAGGACCGCCCTTCCTGTTAAGACCAGCGTGGCGCGTTGCACGCCAAGCGCAGGCTCGTCGGCCGCCTCCTCGCGGATGCGACGCTGTTCACCTTTCAACTCTGGCGCTCCTTGCTGATCCTTCGACTCGCGCGTCACTTCGGTATTGGTCATGCGCATTTCGCGCAGATACAACGCGCGCTGGAGCAGGAGATCGATCAGTCCGCCGACCAGCAGTGCGCCGGCGCCAATTCCCATCAGCAATTTTGTCTCCATAAAGATGAGGCCAACACAGCCCATGCCGCAGATCGGCAGAGGGACCATTGTCTTCCACATCCCGAGAAGGACAATGGAAAAGGTTGCGCTGAGAACCAATACCTTGAACATGGTCTTGCAGACTTCGACCATGGAACGAGCAGACCCCAAGCGCTTCAGCCCTTCAAAGGGGTCAATTTTCTTAAAGCTGAGCTTCATCGGCTCCAGAGAGAAGACAAATCCACCATTGGCTAGCAGGCTGGCCAAAATCACCGCGGCGACGAGGGTTCCAAGCAGCGGGCCAACAGCCGCGACGGTGAGTTGGACGAGCACAACCAATGCCTGCGGCACCGCGGTATCGAAAGGTAGGCTCTGCAACTTGGTGGCTAATAGGAGCGCTTCCCGGCATTTGTCCTCGATCACGCTGCCTCTTAGCCAAAGGTAGCCGAGCCCAGCGCAAGTCCCGACCGCGCGGACGAAATCGGAGCTACGTGGCAGCTGTCCTTTTTTGCGCGCTTCACTTAACTTCTTCGGGCTGGCGGCGTGTGTCTTCTCTTCACTTGTGTCGCTCATGGCAGCAATTTGTCGAACCACTCCAGCACGCCGTTGGCACGTGTGACCTCCAGTTTCATGCTCTCCACCAGATAGGCAGCGTAGGTGACCATGAGAACTGGAAAGACAATGTTCTTGATTGCCGGAGACAGTTGGCTCGCCTTAAATTGCGGGGCAAAGCGACGCAGCAGCATCATCGATATATCAATCAGTATCAGGAAGAACACGACAGGCCCCGATACCAATAATGCCGTGCGCATTATGCTGTCGAGAAGCCCCAACAACTCCATTGCTCCTGGCCCGCTCAGTGTCGGGTGAAACTGATACACCGGCCAGATCAAGTAGCTGCGGTACAGGACACTGATCAAAGTTTCCAGGCCTCCTGATCCGACGAATATGGCAATCGCAGTGATCCCCAGAAAAACGCCCATCGCGGAAGCCTGACTGTTCGTCGCGGGATCGGCCGAAGCGGTCGGGCTGCTGATGCCGCGTTGGTTGTCGATAAGCTCCCCGGCAGCCTGAAGGCCCCAAAGCGGAATGCCAAGAAAAGTGCCAAGGAGTACACCGACAAAAACTTCCTTGAATCCGAGCAGGGTTAGCTGGATCAGGCGTGTATCAGGATCCAGCGCCGGCAATCCGCCACTGACATGTGCCAGGCATGGTAGTGCGAAGCCAACAGCCAAACAGCCCCGGATCAGCCCACTGATCTGCGAGCGTGTGAATACGGGAAAGATCAGCATGATGCCCATCGCGCGGGCTGCCCCAAGACCTGCCGCAACGACGAGTTCGAGAGCCGTCTGGATCAGAATTTGAATATCGGCCGATGGCGCGTCCATGGGGCGGACTAGTAGCTAAGTGTCATTGCGGGAAACTCGGTGAAGATCTGATCGGCTAGCTCTATGAGCGGGGCGCTTAGCACAGGAGCAAACAGCCCAATCACCGCGACAACGACCAGAAGCTTCACGGTGAGCGGCAAGCTTTCATCCTGGATCTGCGTCGCCGCCTGGAGGATGCCGATGACGAGGCCGACAACCACTGATGCAATGAGCGGCGGTAGAATCCAGATCATGAAAACCACCAGTGATTGGCTCATAAGAGTAATGATGCTGGATTCAGTGATGATCAGCCTCCCGGTAACGTATAACTCAGCACAAGCCCATGCATCAATTTTGACCAACCATCAATGGCAACAAACAAGAAGATCTTGAACGGGACAGATATAACAGTTGGTGAGACCATCGACATGCCCATCGCCATCAAGATAGTTGTCACTATCAGATCTATAACAATAAAAGGCAGATAAAGTAGAAACCCTATCTCAAATCCACGCTTCAATTCCGATAGCAAGAAAGATGGTACAAGTATTGCAAAGTCATCAGGCGTGGCTGCAGCGTGCATTTCCTCTGGCCAGACCTTTTCTGTCGAAGATAGGAAAAATCGCCGCTGCTCTTCATTTGTGAATTTCTTGAGATGCTCGCGCAAGGGCTCACTTCCGGCTTTAGCGGCGCTTACCCAGTCGTCGAATGTCTGATAGTGGAGCTTGGGATCCGACATGCGGTCATAGGTCTGCTCAGCAACGGGCGCACTAACGAACATAGTGAGGATCATCGCCGCGGCGTACAGCACCACATTGGGTGGTATGGTCTGGGTCCCGAGCGCATTGCGGACGAGGAAAAGAACAATTGATACCTTTACAAAGGCCGTTGTCGTGGCAACTGCTAAAACCAGCAGACCGAGTCCGGCGGTAACCGCAAGAAGCGCCAGGATTGTCGGCTGAGCTTCACTCATTGCATGCAAACCCGCCACGCAGCCTGATGCCCAGCTCTTCTCCGATGCGGACAATGTCGCCACGCCCGATACGCTGACCATTGGCCACTATGTCGACCGGGCCGTCGATCGGCCATCCAAGTTCAAAAATATGCCCTTCGCCGGCACTTCTTAATTCCCCAAGAGAAATAGGCCAGCGGCCGCATTCAAAGACAAGCACGATCTCGACATCGTCGAGATCCTTAGTAAGCTCCAGTTGCGATCCGGGTTGTGTCATATGCGCACTCTCCAAAGGACACGGTCGCGGGCGGAAAGGCCCCCGCAAGATTAATTCATCGCCGTCAAGATCCGCCTCGGCGCACAACTGGCCGACAGCTAGGGTGATCTGGCCGCGGCCGAACGGCGCAATATCGGGCAACAATGCATCACCGACACATGCGCTTCGAAGAAGCGCCGCAGGAAGGCGAAGCGTGCCGACCTCTCCTGCAACAATGAGCGGGAGCTCTGGAGGCAGCCCGCCCAGCTGCCGCGGCAACTGGGCAAGCAGTTCGCCTAGCGCGCGAAACGCAGGCGGTACTAAGCCGTCAAGTGGCGTGAACAGGAATAGACGGCCCTTGCCCTTGACCGCGCCGAAAATGATGTCGAGTTCAAGATGAGGAGCCAGCATCGTGGCTTCGCATACCCGCACGAGTTGCACGTTCAGACGCGTCGTCTCCTCCAGTCGAGTGACAAGCGGCTCCAGAGCGAGTTCGAGAATTAGCGAAGCAGTTGGCTCGGAAGGGAAGGCCAAGCCGTTCTGCACTGTCGTGATGAACTCCTCTACGAGCGGGCGCGACAGTGACAAGATGACCGTTTCGGCTCCCACTCTCCAGACGCAGTCAAGCATCGGAATGGCAGCAGGTTCCTGCTGCCAGACAAGCCCTGCCGTTCGCACCGATAGCGGCACCTCGTTGATCCGGCTTTGAAACGGCGTGCGCGGCGCTGCTGTATCATTGAGCCACGAGACAACCGTGTGGGACAGTTTCAGAACTGGTTCGAACATGGCGGGTGTGACCGCAGCGCCTATCAAAGACTGCACGGTCGTGTCATTCGGACGACCTCTTGCGACCGTCGGATCCGGTTGCGCGGCATTTAGGCAAGCGACCCCCTCGCATATTTCAGCAGTATCTCATCGTCGGCCTCGATCTCGGCTGCGGCCTCCGAATGAGTCTCGACGGCGCGCCGCACGTCGTCCTCGATTTGTTGCCATTTGTCCCTTGCCGCCGAACATATGACCCATAGCTCCCTCGTCCTGGACGCCGCCATCTCAGCCTCCTCTTGAGCGATTTGGGTATCATCAAGCATCTGCCGTCTGGAATTGATCTCAGCGGCAAGTTGTTCAGTGTGAAGGCGGTGACGGTCGAGCGCTGCGCTAGACAAGTTGTCGAGTGACATCAGATGCTGATAGAGCGCTGCTTCTTTTCTTGAACAATGTTGCTGTATCATTGCAAGCTCCCTAGAGGCATTTTGTACGGCTGAGGCGGCCACATCGCGCTGGGCTTCCTTCTTGGACAGCTCGCCAAGGGCACGACGCTCTTGCATTTCCTTCAGAAGCCGTAACCTCGAAGACTGAATCCAGTTTACGCGGTCAGACGCGACATCCATGCGACCGTCTCCTCGAAATCTGACGCGTCATCTTCGCTCTGGCGCAGAAACTCCCTCAGTTCGTCGATTGACGCGACAGCCCGGTCAGTCAGGGGATCTCCACCTGGCTTGTATTCGCCAACATTGATCAAGAACTCGGTCTCGGCATAGCGCGACAGGAGCTCGCGGAAAATGGATGCTGCCTTGCGATGTGTCCCCGAAACGACTGCATCCATGACGCGGCTGCGACTCTGCAGCACATCAATAGCGGGGAAATGCGATCGCGCCGCAATAGCGCGTGAGAGGATGACATGGCCATCGAGAATACCACGCGATTCCTCGGCGATTGGATCACCCGTGCCATCACCCTCTACAAGCACCGTATAGAAGGCCGTGATTGAGCCCCGCTCACCCATGCCGGCGCGCTCGAGCAGGCCTGGCAGCATGCCAAAAACGGAAGGAGGAAAGCCCCGTCGCGTCGGCGGCTCACCCGCAGCAAGGCCTATTTCGCGCATAGCGCGGCAGAAGCGCGTCAGCGAATCCAGCATGAGAGCAACGCGTAGGCCTTGATCTCGGAAATATTCCGCGAGCGCAGTCGCCATCGGAGCGCATTGCGCACGCTCTACCGCCGAGCGGTCGGATGTTTCAACCACGACGACTGTACGGAGAAGGCCCTCTTCACCAAGATTCCTTTCGATGAATTCACGAACTTCCCGTCCACGTTCGCCTATGAGCGCCACTATGACGACGTCAGCGGCGGCACCCTTTACGATCTGTGACAACAGCGTCGACTTGCCACCACCTGGCTCGCCATAAATCCCGATCCGCTGGCCCTCGCCGCACGTCAGCAGACCATCGAGGACACGGACCCCAAGCGGGAATGGCCGCTCAATCATGCGCCTCGTCATCGGATTGGGGGCTCTGCCATGCAGGGGCCGAGTTTCGACGGTCTTGATTTCGCCTTTGCCGTCCAATGGGCGGCAACGACTGTCGATCACGCGACCGAGCAAATCGCCGCCGACGGGCACCTCACGCATTCGGCCAGTGGCCACGACCTCTGCGCGGCTGGATAGGCCCACCAAGTCCCCGATCGGTGTCAGCAATACACCATCACCCGACAGGCCGATCACCTCGGCCTCGAGCGACAGCCCGGTTCGCGGGTCCTCTAGGAGGCAAAGTTCCCCAATACGAGTGTCTGGCAAGACGGCATGAACCAGTGTGCCGATAGCCCGCGTGATCCGACCGCGCACCGCACGCGTGTCAATTCGCTTGGCCGCAGCCCTCAAAGACGAGATTGCTGGAACGAGAGCTCGAGTGTCGGCGTCAGCGTTATGTTCTGGGACGGGCTTTCTCATAGCTCGCCTTTCTCACAGAGCGTCCCGAAACCAAGGCGCAGCGCGCGCATCTGGGCGTCAAGTCCAAGGTCAACATTGCCGTACTCGCTCCACAGCACGCAGCGTTGCGGCGACAATGTCGGGTCGGGCTCGATCCGCACCCTTGGTCGACCATCCTGGCCGTCGCATCGAGCAAACTCTCGTGCAAGCATGTCGACTTGCATGGGAGAAACATGAAGGCAAACGTCGGCGCCGCTGTATTGACACTCTATGGCGTGACGAACAGCCCTCACCAATAGCTCGCCCGGATCGAAAGCGCCGATAAGATCGCTCAATATTTCCATCACGAGCTGCGGCAATTCCTGCTCCAGAGCCGCCTTTCGTCGCGCGATTTCGGAGATTGTCTCCGCAATCAACCCTGCCATCTCCTCGGTGCCTGCATTCGAGCCCTCCATGTGGCCGCGCGCCCACGCCCGCTGGTAAACCGCGCGTGCCCAGTTTCGAACGCGCTGCCGATGCCGTTCTGCCGCGGCAAGGGCTTGCGCGGCGCTGTGCCAGGTTTCGAGCTCGCTCGCGGGTATCAGTGGTCCGACTGGACGCATCTGCGGCGCTATTGGCCCCTCGGAAAGTTCGACTGTCATTTCACCGGGGTCTCTGTCTCAAAATGAGCTACTACAAGTGAAAGCAATTGGCCGGCGGCGGTCCAATGCTCAGGTGCTGGAGTCTCCGCGGCAGTCCCCTCGGGCAATCGAAGAAGCACGCGGTTACGCTCGGTAGCTGAACTGTCCTGGAGCCAAGCCCCAAGACATGCGTGTCCATCGTATTCGATTTGCTGAGCGAGTTTTTCTGGGTCCGAGATCAGTCTTTTGTCAACAGCATGCAGCAGGTGTCGGATTCCGAATGCGTGTGCCTCCACGCCGATGCGTTTAACAAGGATGGCAAGCTCAGGCTGAGAGACAAACGCGACCAGCGAACGGGCATGCCAGATACTACCAGCAAGAAGGGCCGCTCGATATGGATCATGCCCGCGTAGAAGGTCCGGCCTGCAGCCGATGTGGTTCAGATCCACGTCATCGTTGCCCAGCAATTCTGCCAGCCTTGGATGCAGTCTGGAACACTTCTGCAACTTCACTAACGTTTCGGCCGATAACGCTGGATCAAGACGCGCCGCAAGACGGGTTGGATGGGCCGAAGCCGCAAGCTCGCTCGCGCCCGGAAAGTGCGGACCATCAGGTCGGGCGGTCTGTATAGGCATTGGCAATGAGATGTCACCCACGTCCAATTGCAGGCATTCTTTTGCGAATGGCCTCGACAGCAGAAGCATCCCGGCGCCCCTCGACCTTGGAAACGCCGGTTGATTGCTTGCGCCGACGCGTAACAACGCCGATCAAGAGATAACAGGCCACGCCGAATACGGCTGCGGCAAAACCTGTTACGGTCGCCAGAAGTGGCGCAGGAAGAGGTAGTGATGCTTGTGGCAAGACAGCAGTCGGATCGGGCCGTTGCTCGTGTGCGGACCGTTCTACCGGCACCAAAACCACTTCCACCTTATCGTAGGACAGGCCTTCGATGCTGTCGGCTACAAGCATCTTTATCTTTGGCAGCAGAGCCGCGACATTTGTTTTTGCGTCGTGCCTGATAAACACCGAGGCCGAGGATGGCGTGGCACCGGCTCGCACAAGGTCGTTATGCGGCAGCACGACGTGAACACGTACAGAAAAAACGCCATCGATATCGCTGATCGTCCGCGACAACTCTTCGCTCAGGGCATACACGTAACGGGCACGCTCTTCGGTCGGCGAGGCAATCAGGCCTGATCCTTGGAATATCTCACCGAGGTTCTTGAAGGATTGGCGCGGCAGCCCCTTGGCGTTCAGAAGGTTGATTGAGAAGGCGAGCAGCTTTTCGTCAACCTGGATCGTGCTGGTTCCATCCTTGGCGACCACCCGGATCGCGGCGACCCCGTTGTCTTCAAGAAGTGCGAGCATTTCATTTGCCTCACGCTCTTGCAATTGCGTGTAGAGGTCGGCTTTGCAAGCAGTGAGGGCGACGAGAACTGGCAGCATGACAAGTCTAACCGACCGCCACCCTGACAGGCCACGCATGATTTCGCCCTCGGCCAAGCCAATCATGCGCGCGGTTCAGCCTTCCTTCAAAAGTTTATTCACGGATGATGTGACGCCGCTGACGCCTTTGGAGATAAGCGCCACCTGGGTGACGCCGTTGTAAACATCCCGAAGACCAGCCATCATCGTTTCGAAGTCTTGCCCTTGTTGGGGAATGCCCGAGATTCCGGTTCCCGCCTCACCTGGAACGGGAAGCTTCTGCGCCGGTCCCGGTAGAGCGCCCTTCGAAAGGGCTATGTCATGGTCGAGCGCGGGGAAGGAAACAGTGTTGTGTGGATATAGGGAGGAAATCGTCTGCAACACGCGATCGCCCATGCCGCTCGTCGGCGCAGCCGCGCGCTGAACATCCATCGCCGCAGCAACTGGCGCCGCACTCGCTGGCCCCGCGGCGGCATCGTTTTTCAGCGAGTCGGCTGCATGCCCTAAGGCGCGCTCAAACTGGGCCTGCTCGACAATCGACGGTGATCCGACCCTGGGGAGGCCAGCCGTTAGAGTGGCAGAGATCGACGTGACAGGCATCATCATGTAAGGACTCGGTTGCTCTCTCTGACCGGGCGAGCCCCGCCCATTCATCACCCGGTGTCGGCGCAACACTCCTAGGGGGGCAAGCTGACAACAAGCTGACTAACGGCGGCGTCATTTCGACAATCTAAAATCTCTTCGGCAATTTAGTCACTTGTGATGATTTCAGCGTTTGGTTTATCAGTGCGACATGCCGAGAACGCTTATCCAACCCGTCACCCTGCATGTTTTGAGACTTCTTTGTGCCGGGTTTTTTCTGTCCACCGGGATTCACCCGGCGCATGCAGTCCCGCTGTCCCTTCCGGCGACACCCTATAGATACACGGTTCTGGATCAGGAGCTCGCTGCAGCGTTGCAGGAATTCGGCAACAACCTGAATATCAGGGTCAACATCAGTCCTGCGGTGAAGGGGCGAATTCGCGGACGTATGCCTGATTTGCCACCGCGCGCGTTCCTCGACCGCTTGACGAACCTTTACGGTCTACAATGGTACTATGACGGCCTTGTGCTCTATGTGTCTGCTGCACAAGAGTCGCAAACTCGAATGCTTTTGATGACGTCGATTCGCTTCGATGCGTTCAAGGGGGCTCTCGACAAGCTTGATATCTCCGACGAGCGCTATGTGGTCAAACCCGTGCCAGGCAATGGCCTCGTCTTCGTTTCCGGTCCACCGCGCTTCGTCGCACTCGTGGAGCAGACCTTTAACGGCTTGGTGGCGCAGGCGCAGGCGCAGACTCACATAGCGGCAACGCCAAAGGAATCAGTGCTGATCTTGTTTCGCGGCTCCTCCACTACGGTCGTTCGCGACGGACGACCGGATGCTTCTTATTCTTCTGACATCCCACAACAGGATAGCGTTGGCGGGAAGCCTGAGCTGGGCAAGAAATGAACATTGAGGATTTCCCGCAGCTCTGAAGAACATGACTGCGGCTACCCTTTTGTGAACTCTTCGCAAACTCGTCAGTTTCTCGAAAGCTAATCCGCTCATGATGAGTCCCGGCAGCTCTCGCGGTGACTCCGGCCATTGTGTTGGACCGAACCTTGGAGCCGGCCCGGAACACAGCAATTGAAGGCAGGGCAGGCGCATTCGTGACCTGCCGACGCTTGGAATTGTCGAATTTTGTGAAACGCAAGGGATCTTCTGTCGGGGTCTCTTGTGGGGATTTCAACGTCACGTCTGAGGATGCATAATGT
>NZ_RZRK01000499.1:0-4611 GCF_003997835.1 Mesorhizobium sp. M7A.F.Ca.CA.004.12.1.1 | reverse complement strand
CTACGGAGCAGCCGGCGGCGGCGGCACGATCGGCAAGGGAGCCCAGGTGATCATCATGACCAATGACAAGGGCGCCCAACTCGAACTCACGGGCAAGCAAGTCGGCCTGCAGGTCAACGCCGACCTCAGCGGCATGGCCATCTCGTTCGAGTAAGGCCGTCATTCCAGCCGGACCATATTCAAAGGGCGGTGCCGGCTTCGAGCCGACGCCGCCCTTATCATTTACCTAGCTCCTGAGCCCCGGCGCTTCCTGGCCGGTGCGCTCGACATATTCAGTATAGCCGCCGCCATAGGTGTGGATGCCTTCGGGCGTCAGTTCCAGCACGCGATTGGAAAGCGCTGCCAGAAAATGCCGGTCGTGCGAGACGAACAGCATGGTGCCCTCGTACTGCGACAGTGCGGTGATCAGCATCTCCTTGGTGGCGATGTCGAGATGGTTGGTCGGCTCGTCCAGCACCAAAAGGTTGGGCGGGTCGAACAGCATCAGCGCCATCACCAGCCGCGCCTTCTCGCCGCCTGACAGCACGCGGCATTTCTTCTCGATCTCGTCGCCGGAAAAACCGAAGCAGCCGGCAAGTGCCCTGAGCGGCGCCTGGCCGGCCTGCGGAAACGCGTCCTCCAGTGTCTGAAACACCGTGCGCTCGCCTTCCAGCACCTCCATGGCGTGCTGGGCGAAATAACCCATCTTGACACTTGGGCCGCGCGCGACCGTGCCGGTGTCGGGCTCGGAAGCGCCGGCGACCAGCTTCAGAAGCGTCGATTTGCCGGCGCCGTTGACGCCCATGATGCACCAGCGCTCGCGGCGGCGCACCTGGAAGTCGAGCCCCTCATAGATGGAGCGGCTGCCATAGCCCTTGTGGACGTTCTTCAGCGTCACGACATCTTCGCCGCAGCGCGGCGCCGGCAGGAAATCGAAGGAAACCGTCTGGCGGCGCTTCGGCGGCTCGACGCGGTCGATCTTGTCCAGCTTCTTCACCCGGCTCTGCACCTGCGCGGCATGCGAGGCGCGCGCCTTGAAGCGCTCGATGAAGGCGATCTCCTTGGCCAGCATTGCCTGCTGGCGCTCGAACTGTGCCTGCTGCTGCTTGTCGGCGATCGCCCGCTGCTGCTGGTAGAATTCGTAGTTTCCGGAATAGGCGGTCAGCGAACCGGCGTCGATCTCGACCACCTTGTTGACGATGCGGTTCATGAACTCGCGATCGTGCGAGGTCATCAGCAGCGCGCCGTCATAGTTTTTCAGGAAGGATTCCAGCCAGATCAGGCTCTCCAGGTCGAGATGGTTCGATGGCTCATCGAGCAGCATGGCGTCGGGCCGCATCAGCAGGATGCGGGCCAGCGCCACGCGCATCTTCCAGCCGCCGGACAGCTTTCCGACATCGCCGTCCATCATCTCCTGCGAAAAGCCGAGACCGTCCAGCACTTCCCGCGCACGGCCATCCAGCGCATAACCGTCGAGTTCCTCGAAGCGGTGCTGCGCCTCGCCATATTTTTCGATGATTTCGTCCATCTGGTCGGCCTGGTCGGGATCGGCCATGGCCGCCTCGAGGGCTGCCATTTCGGCCGCGACTTCGGACACCGGCCCGGCGCCGTTCATCACTTCGGCGACAGCGCTGTGGCCTTCCATGTCGCCGACATCCTGGCTGAAATAGCCGATGGTGACGCCGCGATCGACCTGCACCTGGCCTTCGTCGGGCTGCTCCTGCCCGGTGATCATGCGAAACAGCGTCGTCTTGCCGGCGCCGTTCGGCCCGACGAGGCCGACCTTCTCGCCCTTCTGCAGGGAGGCCGACGCTTCGATGAAGACAAGCTGACGGCCGTTCTGCTTGCTGATGCTTTCAAGTCTGATCATGCGGTGTCCGGGCTATATGCTTGCGTGAAAGGATTTGCCCGGCGCCTTACGCGAAGGATGGCCGCAAAGGAAGAGGCGCAAGCGCCGCATACAGCGGAACGCCCTTGCCTTCCCCCCTTGTGGGGGAAGGTGGATCGGCGCGTCAGCGCCTAGACGGATGAGGGGTGTTCCAGCGAATGAGACGTTGGTGTTCCCTGGAACACCCCTCATCCGACTCGCTTCGCGAGGCCACCTTCTCCCACAGGGGGAGAAGGGACAACCCCACCCAGACACACTCCAGAAACAAGATTCAACATCCGGGAAAAACTCGCGAAAACATCGCCTGTCATAACCACCCTCGCGGCGGTCAAGCAGGCTGCTGCACAACGCGAAGAAATGGTCCCGAAACATGCAACGACGCTCGACCGGATGGATGGGTGCCCTGACAGGCATTTCGCTCGCCATGCTGGCGGTCGCAGAGTCGGGGGCGGAAGCAGCGGTCACCCGGAGCGAATATTGCAGCCAGCTCGGCCTTCAACTCGACGGAGCCATCCAGACGAAAGCCGTCCCAGGCACGAGCGCAAGCCAGATCGCCGAGGCAACGGCACTCCAGGACAAGGCGAACCGGTTTTGTGCCGAGCGAAAGCAGGCCCAAGGCATCAGGACCTACGCCAACGCCTTGAAACTCCTTGGCGTGACACCGGTCGACCTGAACCAATAGTATCTGCCTTTGAACCATCAAGCACGCCAAGGCTGCTTGATCGCCCCTCCTTCCTGACTTCCTCCCGGGAAAAGGCCGCCGCTCGCAAAAGCGAGGGCGGCTTTTTTCTTGGCTACGCAATGCCGGAGGAAATGCGCGACAGACACCTGTCAAATCCGCATAAAAACAGATGCTTATAACAATTCGGCGATTCAGATACTGAAGCACTTCATGCGACGCTGAGTGCCGATCACAATCTGCCCAGGGATCGGGTGGCGGGCCGCATGCGCAACGCATGCCCCTCGCCGCAGAAAGAGCCTGAGCGGCTTACTTCCTGCCTTGCGGATGGATCGTCTCGCCGCGCTTCAGCATTGCTACAAACGTCTCGATCTTCTTCTTGCGCCCGGCCTCGGTCTTCATGTTGTGGGTGCGGAAGGCGAGTGCGAAGCGGTTTTGCGCACTGAGTTTTTCAAGCATCGCCTTCGCGGCGGGTTCGGCGTCTATGGCTGCTTGCAAATCATCGGGGATCTTCATCTGCTTGCCGCTGCCATAGGCGCGCGCCCAGCGCCCGTCCGCCTTGGCCGCCTCGACCTGTTTGAGCCCATGCTCGGTCATGCGGCCCTCCTCGACCAGCCGCGCGACATTGTCGATGTTGATCAGGCTCCAGATGCTCTTCCGGCTGCGCGGCGTGTAGCGCTGCAGGAAACTCTTGTCGTCCAGCCCCTTGCGCACCGCGTCGATCCAGCCGAAGCACAGCACCACGTCGATGGCTTCCTTCGGCGTGATCGACTTCAGTCCCGACCCCACCTTGTGAACCTTGATCCACACTTCGGTTTCCGTGGCGTGGTGCTTGCCGAGCCAGGCGTAGAAGCTGCCCGCATCCGGAAACTCGTGCACCTTGTCGGGATCGACCTTGACCGGCGCCATTAGCCGGCCTGTTTGTTCAGTGCCGCTCGCGCCACCATAGTTCCTGCTCCCACTGTCGTATTGCCTCCCGCGTTGTGCCCATCGTCATCGCCCGGCATGTGGCACAGATCGCTGTCAGTTTTCGTCAGTTGCGTCACCACAAGCTAAGGAAAGCATCCCGCGCGACTTCGTCGGGGAGAAGAGAGGGCGCGCGATATTCCACCGCCATGCTATAGAACCGCAAGGTGTCAGTCTGGGGGAATATGCCACCATGAAATCTCTGCTGCTCGCTTTTCTATCTTTGCTGTTGCCGAGCCTCGCCCTTGCGGAGCCGATCGAAACCCGGAAAATCGTCACGGCTGTGACTGGCGACTTCGACGGCGATGGCGCCGTCGATCTTGCCATGGTGGTCGAGACCGAGCCCGGCCAGCCGATGGACGTCCACTTCTTCCTCAGGGACAAGGAGCACAATTACCTCAAGCCTGTCGAGATCGTGCACGAGCAGGTCCACGGGGAATGGAACGGCTACGACCGGCCGGGCTACGAGAACTCCGACACCGAGCCGGAACTGACGATGCTGCCCAACGGTTCGATCAAATTCTACCTGCCAGCGATGCCGGTCGGCAGCGAACGGACCGACATGACGCTGACCATCGCCTGGCGCAACGGTGCCTTCATCGTCGCCGGCTTCGCCTATAACCATGATGACTATTTGAAGGAGAATGCCGAAAGCGCCTGCGAGTACAATGTGCTGACCGGCAAAGGCACCAGCAGCGAAAAGCAGCCGGACGGCAGCACCAAGCACAAGACCGTCTCGGTCGAAGGCCAGGCCATCGCTTTCAAGGACTGGAACCCGGGCGCTGCCTTCGCCGCTTGCGGCAACTGATCGCCCTGCATCATCGGCGTTTCCGATAGCGCTATCGGTTTCTTCCGTTTTCACTTGCCGTACCGAACTGCCAATTCCCTGCCCTTCTCCATCCAAGCAAAGGCAGTGCGAATGAGCATTTCAAATCAGAAAATCCTGATCGTCGGTGGCGGCTCCGGCATGGGTCTGGCGCTGGCCCGGCGCTGCGTTGAGGCTGGGGCCAGTGTGATCATCGCGGGGCGCGGCGAGAACCGGCTGCGACAGGCGCGTGAGGCGCTGGGCAATCCCGACGAGGCCCTGGCCGCGATGGCC
>NZ_RZRK01000498.1:0-4618 GCF_003997835.1 Mesorhizobium sp. M7A.F.Ca.CA.004.12.1.1 | reverse complement strand
CCGTTGCGCTGCGTGAATTTGCGGTATATCGGCTTTCGCCATGAACGATCCGACCAGTCGATTGATGAGCACTTATGAGATTGAAATCGGCCTTTTCCCTGTGTTGCCAGTGACATGATCAAGCACAATCCGCCTTCTCCCGAACCGTTGCACCGCGCCATTGCGCGGTTCGGCCAGGCCACAGTGCTGGTGGTCGGCGACTTCATCCTCGATCGTTTCGTCAACGGCGTCATCGAGCGGATCTCGCCGGAGGCGCCGATACCGGTGCTGCACGGGCGCGGCGAGACCTCGACCATGGGCGGCGCCGGCAATGTCGTGGCCAACATCGTTTCGCTCGGCGCTGCCGCTATTCCCGTCTCGGTCATAGGCACCGATGTGGCAGGCGATAGCCTGGTGCGGATGCTCGGCGAGCTTGGCGCCGATACGGCGGGCCTCGCGCAGGAGCGTGGTCGCATGACCTCGTCCAAAAGCCGCTTCAGCGCGCTCAACCAGCAGGTGCTGCGTTTCGACGAAGAGGAGATCAAGCCGCTCGGCGCTGCGGAGCGAGCCGGCCTGATCCGGCATTTCCGCGCCGCGCTGGCGCACGCCGACATCGTCATCCTGTCCGATTACGGCAAGGGCATCCTGCTCGACGGCGTCGCCGGCGACTTGATCGCCATCTGCCGCGAGGCTGGAAAGCCGGTGCTGGTCGACCCGAAAGGCCGCGATTACGCGCGCTATGCCGGGGCGACCGCCATTACCCCCAACCGCAAGGAACTCGGCGAGGCCGCCGGCCATGCGGTGTTCGCCGATGACGAGATCGTGGGTGCCGCACGCGAGCTGATTTCGGCACATGGTTTCGATTTCGTGGTCGCGACGCGCAGCGAAAAGGGCATGAGCGTGGTCGGCCCCGACGAGGCGCGCCACATCGCCACCCAGGCGCGCGAAGTGTTCGACGTTTCGGGCGCCGGCGACACGGTGATCGCGAGCTTCGCGCTGGCGCTGGCCGTGGGCGCCGATACGGTCATGGCCGCTTCGATCGCCAATGCCGCTGGTGGCGTCGTGGTGGGAAAACGCGGCACCGCGCGGCTGACGGTCGAGGAACTCACCGGCGCGCTGTTCCGTTCGCATGGGCCGACGGCCCACAAGGACGCCATCCTCGACGCCACGTCGGCCGCGCGCATGGTGGCGGCGTGGAAGGAAGAGGGCCTGAGCGTCGGCTTCACCAATGGCTGCTTCGACATCCTGCATGCCGGCCATGTCAGCTTGCTGCACGCGGCGCGCAGCCAATGCGACCGGCTGGTGCTCGGCCTCAACAGCGATGCTTCGGTGCGGCGACTGAAGGGCGCCGGGCGCCCGGTCAACGACCAGCACGACCGCGCCTGCGTGCTGGCAGCACTTGCCTCGGTCGATGCGGTCGTGGTTTTCGAGGAAGATACGCCGCTGGCGCTGATCGAAGCGCTGCTGCCCGACATACTGGTCAAGGGGGCCGATTACACGGTCGACACCGTGGTCGGCGCCGATGTGGTGCAGAAGGCCGGCGGACGCGTCGTGCTGGTCGATCTGGTCGCCGGAAAAAGCACCACCAACACCATTGGCAAATTGCGCGCCGGCGGCACCACAAACTGAGGGTTTCATGTCCGAGTTGAACGATTACCTTGTCCGCTCCGTGGCTGCCATATCAGCCATGGTCGAACGGGACCTGACCGGTGAGATGGAGCGGGCAGCGAGCGCCGTGGTGACTGCGCTTTCGTCGGGGAAAGCTTTGCTCATCGCCGGCAATGGCGGCTCGGCCAGCGACGCCATCCACATTGCCGGCGAACTGGTCGGCCGCTTTCTCAAGGAGCGCAAGGCCTACAATGTCATCGCGCTGCCGGCCAATGCAGCGGTGCTGACCGCCTGGGGCAACGACTATGGATTCGACACGGTGTTTTCGCGCCAGGTCGAGGCGCATGGCGCTGCCGGCGGCGTGCTCCTGGCGATCTCGACCAGCGGCAATTCGCCGAGCATCCTTGCCGCCGCCGAACAGGCGCGGAGGATGGATATGACGGTGATCGGCATGACCGGCGACACCGGCGGCAAGCTGAAGCCTCTGTCCGATATCCTGCTCAACGTGCCGTCGACCTCGACGCCGATCATCCAGCAGGGGCATCTGTGCCTTTACCATCATCTGTGCGAGGTGGTCGAAGCGCGCCTCAGCAATGGCTGATCCCACGACCTCTGGCCGCTTTCCGCTGGCGGAGCCGGGCCTATGGGTCGAGCGGGTCGGCTCAAGGGTGTTCGCCGCCGGCTCGCCGGCGCTGTTCCTCGATCGCGACGGCACCGTCAATGTCGATACCGGCTATCCGGATGATCCTGCCGAAATGGTGCTGCGCGCGGACATAGCCGCGGTGATAGCCGCCGCCAACCGGGCTGGCATTCCGGTCATCATCGTCACCAACCAGTCGGGCATCGCGCGTGGCTATTTCGGCTGGGGCGATTTCGCCGCCGTCAATGGCCGCGTGCTCGAGCTGCTGCGCGTCGACAATGCGTTCGTCGATATGGTCGTCGCCTGCGCCTATCACGAAGCTGGCTCCGGTGTGCTTGCGGTTGCCGATCATCCGATGCGCAAGCCCAATCCGGGCATGCTGCTGGAGGCGGCCGGGCGCCTCGGGCTCGATCTGCGGCGTTCGCTGATCGTCGGCGACAAGGAGGCCGACATGGAGGCGGGACAACGCGCCGGCCTCGCGCAGGGCTGGCTGGTAGATGGACAAGCAGCTGTCCGATCGGGCTTCACAATTCGGCCTTGGTGCGAGCGCGCGGATTTCGACGGCCTGCTCGCCGCAATAGCTGCGCTTGGCACCGCCTCGGGCGCGCCGTGACGGCTTACATCCGATCTTTGTCTCGCCAGGCTTCATAAAGCTTGGCCTCTGTCGCGAACGAATACAGCATCACCAGCATCGAATAGACGAACCCGTGCCGGCCGCACAGGAAGTAGCGCTTGGCCAGGTAGAACTTCAGAAAGTTGCCGAGCGGCGACAGCACCAGTCTTATCAGGCCGGGCTTCTTGGCTCGTTCGACAAGCGTGGCAACCTTGAGGCTGGAGTAGGTGTTGGCCCTTGCCAGATCCTCGGCAATAGTCATTTCGCGGCGATGCAGCAGCACGCCATTTTCTATCGTGCCGGTTTCGCCTGGCACCTCGAACGACTCATGGACCCGCAGATTGAGGTCCATCGTGGCCTTGTCGCGGCGGAAAAGACGCAGCAGCCTGTTGTGAAGCACCCAGCGGTGCGCATAGCCATAGCCCTTCAGCTTGTCGCGGCGTCTGATGTACCATCCGTCGAAGGCGTCATTCCCAAGCTGGGTCACATTCGTGATTGACTGCCTGAGCACGTCGTCGATGGCCTCGTCGGCTTCAATCGAAAGGCACCATGGTTGCGTGGCCTGATCGAGCGCGAATTGCCGCTGACGAGGAAAGCCCGGCCAATCGTTGTGAAACAGCCTTATCGGGTAGCCTTTGGCGATGTACCCGTTGACGACGTCCAGAGTGCTGTCCGTCGAGCCCGAATCGACGACGATGATCTCGGCGCAGAAATCGACGCTTTCCAGGCACTCGCCGATCATGTCGGCCTCGTTCATGCAGATGACCAGCGCCGAAACCGGGCTAGAAAATCGAGTCATCGTCCCACCCCACGGCACACTGTTCTCGGAATTGGGCTGCCCTGCGCCCCTGTTTACGCAATCCCGAAAGCGCTATGCGCTTTACCCGGGAAAACCGTTACATACTTTTTCTGGAATTGCTCTAGGAAACCAACAAGACGGCTACGGCAGAAATTCCGGCTTCACAGGAGAGCTATCGAACGCCAAAGCGGCGCTGATATGGCGAGGCCTTCAAGCGACATCGGCGAAAGCTCGTTGCGGTTCAGCCGGCTCAAGGCTGTGCGAACGAGACCAGCCCTTCGTCCTTGACCCGGCGGATGGTGAGCGCTGTGCGCACCGTGTCGACATTCGGGGTCGAGGTCAGTTCCTCGATGACGAAGCTCTGGAAGGCGCCAAGGTCGCTCGCCACGCAATGCAGCAGGAAATCGGATTCGCCCGACACCATCCAGGCGTCGCGTACGATCGGCCAGCCGCGGGTGCGCTCGGCAAAGATGCGCAGTTCGGCATCGGCCTGATGATGCAGGCCGACCAGGCAGAAGGCAACGACATCGAGGCCGAGCGCTGGTGCATTGAGCAAGGCACGGTAGCCACGGATGATGCCGGCTTCCTCCAGGCGCTTGACGCGGCGCAGGCATGGCGGCGCCGAAATGCCGACGCGGTTCGACAGTTCGACATTGGTCATGCGGCCGTCGCCCTGCAATTCGCGCAGGATCTTCCAGTCGATGGCGTCGAGGTCGGCCTTGAGCGGCATGGGGGCTCTCGATCATGAGGGGCAATACGCAAGAATCTTGCGTGATTTTGTAATTAAACGACTTCGCTGTCCATTCCATCCTTCGCCCGGAATATTTCGCGGGATCAGCGGCCGACAGGTGCGACAAAGCTTTCCGGGGACGAACACCAACTTGCCTTGCTGGCGTCGTGGGCAACACTTACATTACGCGCGACAATGATCGAGTTTTCCATGCCGCAATTGCCGGCAGCCCTCCGCAGAGGCTTTAGA
>NZ_RZRK01000497.1:0-4618 GCF_003997835.1 Mesorhizobium sp. M7A.F.Ca.CA.004.12.1.1 | reverse complement strand
GGCTTGTCGCATGCTTGACCTCGCCGGGAATTTATGGCGATGAAATCCTCATGAACCCTGGCGTCCCCGCATGATGAACCGTTTCGAAGGCCCCGGCGGCAAGGAAGCCCGCATCCGCTATCTGGATGGCGACTTCCAGGTTACCAGTCCCGGCGCGTTCGTGCGTTGCGCGGTGACAGGCGAAAGCATTCCGCTCGACGAGTTGAAATACTGGAGCGTCGCCAGGCAGGAGCCGTACATCAGCGCCACCGCCTCGCTGCGCCGCGAAATCGAGATGCATCCGGAGCTGCGTAAACGCGGTTAACCCTTCAGCTTGCGCTGGCGCCAGGCATCGAGCGTCTCGTCGATGATGCGCTCGGGAACGTGATCGAGTTCGAAGACAGTGTCGATCTCCAGCACCTCGAGCCGGTCGAGAAAGTCCTGTGGGGCGCCGTGGCGCAGCCGGGCCGCGTCCTTGGCGGTGGTGATGAGCACCAGCCCCTCAGTGCGTGCGGTCGCCGCCAACTCGACAAGTTCGTCCTCGGCAAAGAAATGGTGGTCCGGAAACGGCCGCGTCAACGCCAGTTCGCCGCCGGCTTCGCGCACCGTGTCGAAGAATTTCTCGGGATGGCCGATACCGGCGAAGGCGAGGAACCGCTTGCCGGCAAGCCCTGCCTTGCCGCTTGGCTCTGTATGGGCCTCGAAGATCGGCCGGCCGGCGCGTGCCGCCTGGCGGACCACGCTGTCGGCGGCAGTGCCCTCGCCCATTTTCAACAGCCCGCTGGTGAAGACCAACTGGTCGACGATTTTGGCCCTGAGCGGCCCGCCCGGAATGACGCGGCCATTGCCAATTCCGTAGCGCGCATCGACGACGACCAGCGCATAATCGATGTGGATGCGGGCGCTCTGAAACCCATCGTCCATGATCAGGAATTCGCAGCCATGCCGTTCCAACAGCAGCCGGGCGCCGGCGGCGCGGTTCGGCGTCACCGCCACCGGCGCGTGTTCGGCGAGCAGCAGCGGTTCGTCACCGACATGCCTGGCACTGTCATGGTCGATATCGACCACGTGAGGCTCGGCGAACGAGCCGCCATGGCCGCGCGACAGGAAGCCGGGTTTCAGATGCATTCGCTTCGCCTGCTCGGCGAGCGCGATGGCCACCGGTGTCTTGCCGGTGCCGCCAACCGTGAAATTGCCGATGCACAGAACGGGTGCTTCGATCTTCTCGCGCTTGGCCCGCCGCATGCCGCGGCCGGCGGCGGCGGCATAGATGGCCGATAGCGGCGACAGTGCCAGGACCCGCCAGTCCGGCTCTTCCCACCAGAATGGTGGTGCTTCAGAGGCCACGCTAGCGACCGTTCGCGCCCTTCAGGCGCGACTTGACGACCAGCGGCTGGATATAGGGCTCAAGCGATTTCAGCGTGCGCGCCAGCGCGCCACGCATCTCGTCGACGGTCGCCACACCCGCCGCCATCATCTCGTGGCGCGCCACTTCGTTGGTCAGGAGGAAATTGACGGCGCCGGCCAGCATGTCGCGATCGCGCACCAGCTTGGCGCCGCCGCTGTCGAGGAGACGCTGGTAGGCCTCGCGAAAATTCTGAACATTGCGCCCGGCGAGAACCGCGGTGTCGAGCATGGCCGGTTCCAGCGGGTTCTGGCCACCCTCGGAGGTCAGCGAGCGGCCGACGAAGGCGATTTCGGTCAGCCGGAGATAGAGTCCCATCTCGCCGATCGTGTCGCCGAGCAATATATCCGTGTCGGCGGCTATCCTGTCGCCCTTGCTTCGCCGCGCGACCTTCAGGCCCATGCCGGAAATCTGCGCCGCAAGCGCCTCGCCGCGATCGGGATGACGCGGAACGACGATCGTCAGAAGACCATGGTGGCGTTTGTGCAGCGTCGCGTGGACTTCAGCCGCGACCACTTCCTCGCCGTCATGGGTCGAGATCGCCGCCCAGGTCGGGCGCGTGCCTATCTGCCGCCGCAGCGTCGCCAGCGCCCGTTCGTCGACGGGCGGCGGCGAGGTATCGACCTTGAGATTGCCCGACACGGTGACCGGCCGGGCGCCGAGCGCCAGAAACCGCTCGCCATCGACATCCGACTGCGCCACGACGTGAGCCAGGTTCTCGAACAACGCCTCGGCGATGTTGGCCCGTTTCTTCCACGACTTGAACGAGCGGTCGGAGAGCCTGCCATTGACCAGCACCTGCGGCACGCGGCGCGCGCCAAGCTCGAGGATGGTCATCGGCCAGATTTCGGATTCGGCGATGATCGCCAGATCCGGCTGCCAGTGATCGAGGAACCGGCTGACCGCCGGCTTGAGATCGAGCGGTACGTATTGGTGGATGATCCGGTCACCGAGACGCTCATCGGCGACCTGCGCCGAGGTGACCGTGCCGGTCGTCAGCACGATGTTGACGCCGTAGTCGAGAATGCTTTCGACCAGCGGCACGACGGCGATGGTCTCGCCGACGCTCGCGGCGTGGATCCAGATCACCGGCCCGTCGGGGCGCGCGCGTCCGGCGACGCCATAGCGCTCGCGGCGGCGGTAGCGGTCTTCCTTGCCGCGCGAGGTGCGCCAGGCAACATAGGGCCCGACCAGCGGATAGGCGGCCGCACCCGCGAAACGGTATGCCGACAGCATGGCTCGCGCCCAGCGGCCGCTCATCGCGGAGCATCCACGAGACGGTAGGCCTCGGCGGTCGCGGCATTGAGCGCGGTCGTCACTTCCTGGCGCTTGCGCTCCATTTCGGCCTCATCGGCGCCGGCCGCCACGAAGATCGGCTGACCGATGACGATCGACGAACGGCCGAACGGCAGGTTGATGGTGGTCTTGTCCCAGCTCTTCTCCAGTACCTTGCGGCGGCTGGTGGTGATGGCGACAGGCACAAGCGGCCGGCCCGAGAGGCGAGCCAGGAGAACGATACCAAGCCCTGCGTCTCGTGGCGTGCCGTGCGGAATATCTGCGATCATGGCGACGTTCTTGCCGACGGCGAGCGACTTTTTCAGGGCGATAAGCGCTTTTGCCCCGCCCTTGTCGAGATGCCTGGCATTTTCGCGCCCGCCGGAGCCGCGCACCGCCTCGATGCCGAATTTTTCCAGCATCAAGGCGTTGAGCTCGGCATCAGCGCTGCGCGAAACCATGGCGACCAGCGGCTTGCGCTTGGGGTAATAGGCTGGCGTCAGCAGATGCTGGCCATGCCACAAGGCGATGATGCCAGGCTCGAATTCGGTATAGGCACCGCCCGAAAACCGTGCCGATCCCTCGACGACGCGATTGGTGAGGCGCACGAAGCGCACGAACTGGGCGAACAGGCTGGCGATGGCGTTCTTGACGAATCGCGACTGCGCCAGCGGTTGGCGAATCTTGCGCCAGAAGGCCTTGGTCGTGCGGCTGCGTCCCCTGCCCGTGGGCGCGGCATCGCTTGCTGGCCCTTTCGCCAGGTCATGCTCCATCGAAGTCAACCGGCAACCTTGTTGTCGGGGTCCAGCAGCCGGTGCAGATGAACGACGAAGTAACGCATGTGGGCGTTGTCCACGCTGGCTTGCGCCTTGGCTTTCCACGCCGTGTGCGCGGATTGATAGTCCGGATAGATGCCGACGATATCGAGGCCCTCGAGATCGCGGAATTCGGTGCCGCCAAGCTTCTTGAGTTCGCCACCGAACACCAGATGCAAAAGCTGTTTCTTTCCGTCTTCCGCGGCCATGTCGGTCCTTCACATATCGTGAGTTTGTCACAGGTCTAGACCAAAGCCGCCAACTTTGGAACCTTTAGGGCGAGATGAATTCATCTCGCCGGGGAAAACGCCTTCACGCGTCCAGGCCGGCGATGACGCCGGCGAGCACGGCCAGCAATTCACCGCTGCCGGCAGCAAGGGCGCCGTGGCGGGTCACCTCGCCGGCATATAGTGGAGCGCGACCGTGCTGGTCGAGCAGCTGGCCGCCGGCCTCGCGCAGGATGAGGTCGGCCGCCGCAATATCCCAGTCATGCGCATTCGGCTTGACGAAAGTGGCATCCAGCGCGCCATTGGCGATCATCGCCAGCCGATAAGCCAGCGAAGGGCTGTAGGGCGCTCGCTTCAGCCGCGCCTGCCATTCGGCCGGCATCAGGTCGGTCAACTGCTTCAGCCCGGAAATCTCGGCTGTTTCCGCCAGCTTGCGAACCGCAATGCGCTTGCCGTTGCGGAAGGCGCCCTGGCCCGGCAGCGCCCAATAGGTTTCCTCCATCGCCGGGCATTCCAGCACGCCGGCCAGCGTACGGCCACGCTCGACGACGGCGACGCTGACGCACCAGGTGCGCTGGCCTTCCAGAAAACCGCGCGTGCCGTCGATCGGGTCGACGACGAAGGTGCGGCGTGCCGAAAGCCGGACCGGATCGTCGACGGTCTCTTCCGACAGCCAGCCATAATCCGGTCGCGCCGCCAGCAGCGTTTCGCGCAGGTAGGCGTCGGCGGCATGGTCGGCCTCGCTGACCGGCGATGTGCCGCCCTTCATCCAGACTTGCGGGCTGTTGCCGAAGTAGCGCATGGCGATGAGCCCCGCCTCGCGGGCGGCATCGCGCAGCAGCGGCAAATCTTCGGTGGCCCCGGCTATGGTGAGGTCATGCTCCGGCAAGGGTCATGCCTTCGATCAGGAGCGTTGG
>NZ_RZRK01000496.1:0-4621 GCF_003997835.1 Mesorhizobium sp. M7A.F.Ca.CA.004.12.1.1 | reverse complement strand
ATTTCCAGCCGGCCGAGGAAGGCCAGCGAATTCGCGCCGTGCCCGGCGAAGGCCAGGACGTGCCGGTCTGGATCCTCGGCTCCAGCCTCTACGGCGCGCAGCTCGCCGCCATGCTCGGCCTGCCCTACGCCTTCGCTTCGCATTTCGCGCCGGCGGAGCTGGATCACGCGCTGGATGTCTACCGCTCGCGCTTCCAGCCGTCCGAGCAGCTCGACAAGCCGCATGTCATGCTTGGCCTCAATGTCTTCGCCGCGCCCACCGATGCGGAGGCCCGTTTGTTGTTCACCTCGCTGCAACAGGCTTTCGTCAATCTGCGCACCGGTCGGGCCGGCCGGCTGCCGCCACCTGTCGAGAACTATGACCGCGATCTCGATCCGATGGCAAAGACAATGCTCGGCCAGGCATTGTCCTGCGCCGTCGTCGGCTCCCCGGAAACGGTGCGGCAAGGCCTCGATGCCTTCGTGCGCCGCACCGGTGCCGACGAACTGATGGTCACTGCGCAGATGTTTGATCATGCGGCGCGGGTGCGGTCGTTCGAAATCCTGGCCGAGGCGCACAAATCCCTTTCGCAGGCGGCCTGACAGGCCCTGCTACGACTTACGCCGGGGGAAGGCTACGCGCTCACGCTCTGCGCAATCGCGCCGAGCGGACGGCATGAATTGCGGATCATCAGCCTGCCCTTGAGCAAAAGCTTGCGCGGCGGCGCGTCCCTGTTGCCGGCGAGACGATCGAGAAGCAGATTGGCCGCCTGTTCGCCGATCGCCTGCACGGGCTGGGCCACCGTGGTCAACTGCGGCTGGAACACGTCGGACCATGGAAAGTCGTCGAAGCAGGCGACCGAAATATCTTCCGGGCAGGACAGGCCGATGTCGCGGATCGCCTTCATGGTGCCGATCACCATCGGATTGTTGGCCGAGAAGATCGCGCTTGGCCGATCATGCGAGGAAAGCATCTGCATGGTTTCGTTATAGCCGTCGATCTCGTGGAAATTGCCGAAGCGGATCAACTCCTCGGCGATCGGCAGGCCGGCGGCGTGAAGCGCCTCGCGATATCCCGCCATGCGGTCATGCATCGGCGAGATGTCCGAGGTGCCGGTGATGTAACCGATGCGCCGGTGGCCGAGATTGATCAGATAGGTGATGGCGTCGAACACCGCGCGCTGGTTGTCCAGCACCACGGCATCGGTGTCGATGCCTTTGCAGATACGATCGAGCAGCACGACCGGCACGTTGGCGTCGTCGACGATCCGCTTGAGGATCGCGCCGTCGCCGACGCGCGCCACGATCAGCCCGTCGACCATGCGGTCGAGCAGCAACCTGATCTGGTCGTCCTGGGTGTTCAAATCCTCGTCCGTGCAGCACAGCATGACGGCATAGCCGGCCCGGTCGAAGGCCTGCTGGATGACCGAGACGACATCGGTGAAGAACGGGTTGGTGATGTGCGGCACGGTCAGTCCGATGGTGCGGGTCGTGCCCATCTTCAGGCTGCGGGCGATCGCGTTGCGCTTGTAGCCGATATCGCGGATTGCCTGCTCGATGCGCTGGCTAAGCTCCGGGCTGACCGTCGCCGTGCCATTGATCAGCGCCGAAACGGTGGCGACAGAAACACGCGCCGCTTCAGCCACATGAAGCATGGTGGGCGCGGTGGATTTGCGGTGTCTTTTTTGCCCTGACGCTGTCATTTTCGAAACGTTTCGCCACTCTTGCTGGCCAATACGTACGGAATCCTGTCCTTTTTAGCAAGAATCGAATTGCACCAAACGTCCGGCACCTTATATCGGCTTGACATGATCGAAACGTTTAGATTAGCGTTTGCGGGAAGTTGACGACGACGGAAGGGAGGCCGCCATTGTCATGCAAGAGAGCAATTGCCTGTCCCCGGAGCACGGTGCGGCCGATCGGTCGCACATCGTTCTGAGTGCCGAGCGCATTTCCAAGAGCTTCGGCGGCATCGCCGCGCTTGTCGATGTCGGCTTTGAGCTGCGTCGCGGCGAGGTTCATGCCTTGATGGGCGAGAACGGCGCCGGCAAGTCGACGCTGATGAAAATCCTCTCCGGCGTCTATACCGGTTATGACGGCACGGTGAGCGTCGATGGCCGCCCCACCAGCTTCGCCGGCGTGCGCGACGCCGAGGATGCCGGCATCGCCATCATTCATCAGGAGCTCAACCTGGTGCCCGAGCTCAGCGTCGCCGACAACATCTTCCTCGGCCGCGAGAAGCTGATCGCCGGGCTGATCGTCGACCGCAAGGCGAGCAGCCGCGCGGCAGGTGCTTTGTTGCAGCGGCTCGGCATCGAACTCGATCCGCAAGCCCGCGTCGGCGCCCTGCGTGTCGGCGAGCAGCAACTGGTCGAGATCGCCAAGGCTCTGTCGATGTCGGCACGCATCCTGATCATGGACGAGCCGACCTCGGCGCTTTCGCCGGCCGAATGCCAGCGGCTGTTCCGCATCATCCGCCAGCTTGCCGACAGCGGCGTCGCCATCGTCTACATCTCGCACCGCATCGACGAGGTCATGCATCTGGCCGGCCGCGTCACCGTGTTTCGCGACGGCCGCCATGTGCTGACCGAGCCGATGGCCAGGCTCGACGAAGATACGATCATTTCGGCGATGGTCGGCCGCAACCTGCTCGCTTCCTCCGAGGAAGAGCGCAACACCAGCGGCATGACCGTGCTTTCGGTCGAAAACCTGTCGCTGTCGAAGCCCGATGCGCATGGTTGGCGCACGGTGATCGACGGCGTCGGCTTCGATCTTGCCGCCGGAGAAATCCTCGGCATTGGCGGGCTGCTGGGTTCGGGCCGCACCGAGATCCTGGAAGCGATCTTCGGCTCGAGCAATGGCCGCACCGGCGGCGAAATCCGTATTGACGGCCATCCCGTGGACATCCGTTCGCCGCGCGATGCGAGGCGGCTGGGCATTGCGCTGGTGACCGAGGACCGCAAGACGCAAGGGCTGCATCTGCAGGCTTCGATCGCGGACAATGTCGCCCTGCCGCTGGTCGGCTCGCTGGCCCGCTTCGGCATCCGCTCGCTGGCCGGCGAGCAGGGGCTGGCGCGGCAGGCGGTCAAGGCCCTCGGCATCCGCTGCCGGGACATCGACCAGCCCGCCGGTACGCTGTCGGGCGGCAACCAGCAGAAGGTTGTCATCGGCAAATGGCTGGCGACGAAGCCGAGGGTGCTGTTGCTCGACGAGCCGACGCGCGGCATCGATGTCGGCGCCAAACGCGAGATCTACGACCTGATCTTCAAGCTGGCGCGCGACGGTCTCGCCATCGCCGTCATCAGCTCCGAACTGCCGGAGCTGCTGCACCTCTCCGACCGCATCCTGGTGATGGCCGATGGCCGCCAGACAGGCATTCTTTCCCGCGACGCGGCCAGTGAGGAGGCCATCATGCGCCTCGCCGCCCCGCGCCGGACCATATCGAGACCAGCCGCATGACCGTTTTGAAACTCCTGTCCCGGACCAAGCTCTATTGGGGCCTGATCGCCATCTTCCTGATCGGTGTCCTGGGCTCGCCGATGAGCTCGAAGGGCAACAACATCTTCCTCTCCTACGGCAATCTGCTCGATGTGCTGCGCCAGGTGTCGACCACCGGCCTGATCGCCACTGGCATGACGGCTGTCATCATCACCGGCGGCATCGATCTCTCCGTCGGCTCGCTAATGGCCATCTGCTCGGTGGTCTGCGCCATGCTGCTGACGGTTCCAGGCGTGACGCCGGGCGTCGTGCTGGGCGTGCCAACCGTCGCCCTGGTGGCGCTTTGCCTCGGTTTCGTCGTCGCCCGTTTCATTTTCCAGAACCTGGCAAAATCCCGTGCCGGCGCCGACCTCCTCCGTGAGATCAAGCTGGACGGGATTCGCGGCCTGGTCACGCCCGCCGTCGTCGGCGTGGTCCTGTGCTGCCTGTCGCTGTGGTTTCTGCTGCCGCAGATCGAGCCGAAATTCGGTGTGCTCGGCGTGCTGCTGGTGGCGCCGTGCGTTGGTTTGCTGTTCGGCGCGCTCAACGGCTTCATCATCGTTGCCGGGCGCCTGCAGCCCTTCATCGTCACCCTGGCGATGATGGTGACGGCGCTCGGCATCGCACGGCTGACCGCCGGCCAGAACAATGCGGTGCTGCCGGTCTATACCGGCTCCAACGCGACCGCCGATTTCGAGATCCTGCGCTCGCTGGTGTTCGGCATCATCCCGATGCCGGGCCTGTTCTTCCTCAGCGCCATCCTGATCTATGGCGCGGTGCTGCGCTTCACGCCGTTCGGCCGCTATGTCTATGCCATCGGCGGCAACGAGGAGGCGGCGCGCCTCTCCGGCATCGCCGCCGGCCGCGTCAAGATCGCAACCTATGCCGTCTCGGGGCTGCTCGCCGGCATCGCCGCCGTGCTCTATGTCGCACAGTACCGGCAAGGCAAGCCGGATGCCGGCGCCGGGCTGGAGCTCGACGCCATCGCCGCCGTGGTCATCGGCGGCACCAGCCTGATGGGCGGGCGCGGCAGCCTCACCGGCACGTTCTGCGGCGTGCTGATCTTCGGTCTGCTCTCCAACATCCTGCAGCTCCACAACATCAATTCGAACCTTCAGCTGGTGCTGAAGGGGATGATCATCATCGGCACCGTGCTCGTGCAGGAG
>NZ_RZRK01000495.1:0-4631 GCF_003997835.1 Mesorhizobium sp. M7A.F.Ca.CA.004.12.1.1 | reverse complement strand
GTGCGGTGGACATCGCCACGCTCGGCGTCGAGATCGTCCGCGACGAGGAAAAGACCAACCCCAATGTCGTCAAGATCGACGGCTCGCCGCTCTCGGGCAGCAGGCTGAGGGCGCTCTATTTCACCCGTGCCACGGCGCCTTGGGGCGAGGGGCCGCTCTACCATCATGTCGGCCTCTACGCCTATCGCCGCGACGCACTCGAGCGTTTCGTCGCGCTGAAGCCGTCGCCGCTCGAACGGCGCGAGCGGCTGGAGCAGTTGCGGGCGCTGGAAGCCGGCATGCGCATCGACGCCGAGATCGTCCAGTCGCTGCCGCTCGGCGTCGACACGCCGGAAGACCTCGAACGCGCCAGACAGATCCTTTCAACCTGAGATATCGGCATGCCTGAAAAGACCAACAGAATATCCTTCCAGGGCGAGCCGGGCGCCAATTCCGACACCGCCAGCCGCAACATGTTCCCTTCGATGGAGCCGTTGCCATGCCCGACTTTCGAGGATGCCTTCAACGCGGTCGAGACCAACAAGGCCGACCTCGCCATGATCCCGATCGAGAACACCATTGCCGGGCGCGTCGCCGATATCCATCATCTCTTGCCGGAATCGAAGCTGCACATCATCGGCGAATATTTCCTGCCCATCCATTTCCAGCTGATGGTGCTGCCGGGCGTCAGGCGCGACGAGATCAAGACGGTGCACAGCCATATCCCCGCGCTTGGCCAGTGCCGCAAATACATCCGCAAGAACGGCTGGAAGGCGATCGTCGCCGGCGCCACGGCCGGCGCCGCCAAGATGGTCTCCGAGGTCAAGGACCGCACCATGGCGGCGCTGTCGCCCGCGCTGGCAGCGACCCTCTACGGGCTCGATATCATCGAGCAAAACGTCGAGGACACCGACTCAAACGTCACCCGCTTTGTCGTCCTGACCAAGAACAAGCAATGGGCCGAGCGCCCGTCGCCTGACGTCAAGATGATGACGACCTTCATCTTCCGCGTCCGCAACGTGCCGGCCGCACTCTACAAGGCGATGGGCGGCTTCGCCACCAACGGCATCAACATGACCAAGCTGGAGAGCTACCAGCTGGGCGCTTTCACGGCGACGCTGTTCTACGCCGACATCGAGGGCCATCCCGACGACCCGCTGGTCAAGCTGGCGCTGGACGAGCTTCGTTTCTTCTCGCGCGAAGTGCGGATTCTGGGCGTCTATCCGGCCAGTGAGTCGCGTGAGCAGTGGAAGGTGGCGGACTGATCGCTACTAGGCATGGTCTTTTCCAAAAACCGGTTTCCACTTTTCGGGACCATGCCCTAAATCACCGCGCCCAGCGGCACATAGTCGATCTCCATGAAGGTCTCGACCTCGGGCACCCAGCGGTCGCGCACGAAGGCGACATGGTCTGGATGGTCGTTGTACCTGTTGTAGGCAGCCTGGTCGGCGAACTCCATCGAGAAGCCGAAACGATAGTCGTTCTTGGGGCTGATCTGCCGCAATTGCTCGAAATGCGTGACGCCCCTGATCGCGGTGAGGATTTTCTTGGCGTCGACCAGGAACCGCTTTTCCTCCAGCGAATGCGGCGGATGCTTCAGCGTGAAAACGACGGTGTGACGGATCATGCCCTGCTCCTGCAATGTCTTTGAATAATCGCGGCCATCATTCCGAGTCGACCCAGGCGCGGATCAGGTGATGCGCGATGGCGCCTTTCGGCGGCGTGACCAGATTGTCCTTGTGCGTCCTTTCCAGCATCAGGCGCACCTCGTCGCGAAAAAACCAGCGGCAGTCCTCAAGCTCGTTGAGGTCGGCCTGGATGTCGTCGTTGAGCGGCTCGCCGAAGCAGCCGATCATCAGCGAATAGGGAAACGGCCAGGGCTGGCTGGCGTGGTAGACGACGCGGCCAAGCCGGATGCCGGCCTCTTCCAGCGTCTCGCGGCGCACCGCCGCCTCGATCGTCTCGCCCGGCTCGATGAAGCCGGCAAGGGCCGAGTACATGCCCGGCGCGAAATGCCGGCCGCGCCCGAGCAGGCACTTCTCCCGCGTCGCCGTCAGCATGATCGCCACCGGGTCGGTGCGCGGAAAATGCTCTGTGCCGCAATTCGGGCAATGCCGCTTGTAGCCGCCGGCCCGCATCTGCGATTCTGTACCGCATTTGCTGCAGAAACGATGGCTGGCATGCCAGGCGAGCAGGGCCGCCCCTTGCGCCATCGCGCCAGCCGCCGCCTCGTCGATCAGCCCTTGCATGTAGACCGAGCGGTAGTCGATGGCCTTGACTGTTTCCGGAAGCTGTTCGGGTTCGACGCCGGCGGGCACGGCCAGCACCGGTCCTCGTTCGGAAAAGCCGAGCAGGATGCCTTGCGCCAGGGAAACCTTGAAGGGCTCGCTCTCGGTGGCGCCGAACCAGGGATCGAGAGCGCCGCTATCGCCGAGCTTCAAATAGAGCCGGCCGCCATGCATCAGAAGCAGCCGCGTCGCCGGATCGGCCAGCGCCTTGTCGACCGAATCGTCGGCGCGGTTCTCGGACTGCCGATCGATCGTGTTGCCGGCGAAGCCGACGAACTGGCTCGGCTCGCGCAAAGGCGCGTCAAACAGGCGGAAGCTCATGGGGACTCTGGAATATGTTGAGGGATGGACACTGGGAACGCTTATAGCGCCGCCTTGATCGTTTCGGCAAACCGTCGCAAGTCGGAACGTTGATAGGGCTCTCGCAGGCCGTGTCCCCACACAGGGCCTGGCCAGCCGGGATCACCTTCCGAGCGCGCGATGACATGGATGTGCAGCTGGCGCACGATGTTGCCGAGCGCGCCGGTGTTGATCTTGGTGCAGCCGGTCGCCTTCTTCAGCGCCTGCGCCACCATGTTGGTCTCGAAGGTCAGCATCGCCTGGTCGAGCGGCGTCATATCATGGATTTCCTCCGCGCCGGGCCGCTGCGGCACCAGCAGCAGCCACGGCCAGCGGCGGTCGTTCATCACCCGCAGTTCGCACAGCCCAAGCCACATCAACTGCTCGCTGTCCGCCTCCAGCCGTGCGTCCAGCGTGAATCCGGCCTCCAGGCCCGGCAGCATCGGCGTTTCCCTTGCTTTTCTTGGTTTGCTCAACACATGAAGGCTAGAGCGGCGGCAAGGGGGCTGCAAGTGAATCATTGCGCCCTCACGGTTTGGTGCGCCGATTCGACATTTAACGATTTCTTCGGCGGACTTGCATTTCGTCGCGCAATTGCCGATATGGAAAGCGGGAGGTTGGTGGTGGACGATCCACTCGCCAACCGGGTCAGGTCCGGAAGGAAGCAGCCCTAACGAGCCCGGAACGGGTCATTGTTCCAGCCTCCCACCTCATCGGCCCCTCTCGCGACATTGACGACGCATTGCAGCGCGGGCGAGACTATGCGCAGGAATCGGCCGCCTTCGGGCGCGGCCATTTGGAGCTTTACGGGCGTATGAGCGAAGCCGGAAATTCGGGACCAAAAAGCCTGGAGATAGGCAAGGCCGCCGCCTATCGCGTGCTGGCGCGCAAGTACCGTCCTTCGAATTTTTCCGAGCTGGTCGGCCAGGAGCCGATGGTGCGCACCCTCACCAATGCCTTTGCCACCGGCCGCATCGCCCAGGCCTGGATGCTGACCGGCGTGCGCGGCGTCGGCAAGACCACGACGGCGCGCATCCTCGCGCGGGCCCTGAATTATAAAACCGCTGACATCGACCAGCCTTCGGTCGACCTCGCCGTCCTCGGCGAACATTGCCAGGCGATCATGGAAGGCCGCCATGTCGACGTCATCGAGATGGACGCCGCCTCGCATACCGGCATCGACGACATCAGGGATATCATCGAGCGCGTGCGCTATGCGCCGGTCTCGGCCCGCTACAAGGTCTACATCATCGACGAAGTGCACATGCTGTCGACGCAAGCCTTCAACGGCCTGCTGAAGACGCTGGAAGAGCCGCCGCCGCACGTCAAATTCATCTTCGCCACCACCGAAATCCGCAAGGTTCCGATCACCGTTCTGTCGCGCTGCCAACGCTTCGACCTGAGGCGCATCGACGCCGGCGCTCTGGTCGCGCATCTGTCCTCGATCTCGGCCCAGGAAGGCATTTCTGTCGACGACGACGCGCTGGCGATGATCGCGCGCGCCGCCGAGGGCTCGGCCCGTGATTCGCTCTCCATCCTCGACCAGGCGATTGCCCATGGCGCCGGCTCTGTCGGCGCCGATGCGGTTCGGGCGATGCTCGGGCTCGCCGACCGCGCCCGCATCGTCGACCTGTTCGAACATGTGATGAAGGGCGATGTGGCGGCAGCCCTTGGCGAATTCCGTGCGCAGTATGACACCGGCGCCGATCCAGCCGCCGTGCTGACCGATCTTGCCGAATTCAACCATCTCGTCACCCGGCTGCGTTTCGTGCCGACGGCCATCGAGGATGCCTCGCTGTCGGAGGACGAGCGGCAGCGCGGCGCCGATTTCGCCAGAACGCTGTCGGTCAGGGTGCTGTCACGGACATGGCAGATGCTGCTCAAGGGCATCCCCGAGGTGCAGTCTTCCAACCGGCCGGTGAGTGCCGCCGAAATGGTGCTGATCCGGCTGGCGCATGCCGCCGATCTGCCGACGCTGGACGAGGCGCTGAGATCGCTCGATAGCGCTGCGCCTATGCAGAATGG
>NZ_RZRK01000494.1:0-4641 GCF_003997835.1 Mesorhizobium sp. M7A.F.Ca.CA.004.12.1.1 | reverse complement strand
GAGCGGGAGAGTGTGAGGGGGGTGGCGGGCTGACGGCGGCGCGGCTGGGCAGCAAAGGGAGCGCCGAACTGGACGTTGCGAATTCTGCAGCCGAATAAAAGGCGGTGGTGGAATATTCAATTGCAGCCGGATACTCTTCCTGCTGAGATATAATCGCGAATCGATCTTGCTTGATAGTCAGGTTCAACAGCAGACTCGGCAGCAAGGACCGTGCGTGTTTCATCACTCTGCCGACAATCTCGACGATTTAATGCGAAAGGTTTTCACGCGGCTGTTGTCCGGTAACAAGCGGAACAACCGCGTGAGATCACGCAAAGGTACAAGCACCGAGTTGTTCGGTGCGCTTCTCGAACTTACTAATCCGCGTGCGCGACTGGGAAGATCCGAGGCGCGCGCTAGAGTTTTCAGTCCGCTTGGCGAACTGCTCTGGTACCTGTCAGGCAGCGACGCATTAGACCAAATCAATTACTACATCGAAGGATATGACGAGTTTTCCGACGACGGCGAGACGCTCAACGGCGCTTATGGCCGCCGTATCTTCGGGCGCGCTCGCCTGCACGGCGACGCCGAGCCCAAGGACGAATGGCAGCGCGTGATCGACACTCTGCGCGCCGAGCCCGGTTCGCGTAACGCGATCATCCAAATCTACGCGAACGCCGACGGTGCTCGAAACGGTGCAGACGGCAAAAAAAGCAAGGACATTCCTTGCACCTGCACGCTGCATTTCGTCATCAGGAAGAAACGGCTTCACCTACACGTGCACATGCGGTCCAACGACGTTTTCCTCGGGCTGCCGCATGACGTCTTCTCGTTTACCATGCTGCAGGAGATCGCCGCGCGTGAGTTAGGGGTCGAACCAGGAACCTATCATCACTCGGTGGCCAGCCTACATCTCTACGACGACACGGAAAGGCAAAAGCCGCGTACAAACGCCCAGAAGTACGTGGACGAGGGGCTGCACGACATCGTCCCCATGCCGCCGATGCCGTTGGGCGATCCGTGGCCGGCCGTATGGCAAGTGCTGGAAGCGGAACGTGAAATCCGTGCCGGCAACCCGAATTTCGAACCCGTGGCGGATCTCGACCCCTATTGGCGGGACCTGATTATACTGCTGCGCGTCTTTGCTCTTGGCACATTACGGGATACGAAGCGTGCCGCCGAGTTGCTCAACCGGCTGAACCATGACGGGTTCAAACTCTATGTGCTCGATCGGATCGCTAAGAAGAAAGTGGCGGATCCGGTCATCCGAGAACTGTTCGAACCGGAAGAAGTAGATGCCCAACGGAATCCATAGGGACCGCCAATTCCAATTGCTGAAAGGCCTTGCGGCATACGAAGACGAATTCGGTCCACTTCCCGGTATCGCGGATCCCGCGGCCAGACAGACACTGGTTGAGCAGATGGTGTCGAGCATCCGACGGATCGAGTATGTGCGGAATTTCCGCCATCGCCCAGCCATCTCGGCTGATCGTATCAATCCGTACTCCCCTCTTTTCGATCCTCTGAAAGGTGCGTTTTATCTTGATACCAAGGGCCGCCGCGACGAAGCGGTATGGATAGCTTTTCTGGGCACTCATTTTGGCAAACACGCCGAAGATGCCTGGAAGCTGGCCGCGAACGTCATGGGCTCGTTCGGAGAGGGGCCGGTGTGGACTTTGGAGCGCTATGGCGTCAACAGGGCCGATTTTGAGGCGATGTTAACCACGCATGAGGATGACCTGAAGTCCAAATCTATATCCGGACGATTTTCGAACCACCGTCAGTACCAAAGCAAGAAGATTGGCAATATTGGCAAGGTGTTCAGTACTTTCCACGAATGGTTGACGGCCTCGGGTGGTATGAATTCCAAGGTGCGGCTGATACATAAAGAGGTTGGCCAGGAGCCTACGGCAGTTTTCAAGAAGCTCTACCGATCGATGAAGGATGTCTACGGTTTTGGTCGCTTGGGCAAGTTCGACTTCCTGACCATGTTGGGCAAGCTAGACCTAGCGCCGATTGACGCCGACAGTGTGTACCTAACGGGCGCCACCGGCCCGTTGTTCGGGGCTAAGCTGCTAGTCTTGGGAGCGACCAATGCAGAAGGTAAGCCCAAGGAGATCGAGAGGGCGGTTGATACGCTCGACGACTACCTCAACGTGGGTAAGCAAGTGCTTGAAGACAGTCTCTGCAATTGGCAGAAGAGCCCGACGATCTACACTTATTTCAGAGGTTAGTCGATCAGGTCAGGTATGTTTGGGTCTTCACCCCAACGGTAGCGGCGCTTGAGGAAGTTCAGCTTGCTGTGATCCACCACGTCGGCCCGCTGCAACTGACCTACGATGATACCTGGTGTGACATCCACCGCTCGGGCGATGGCCATGATAGCCTTCGGCCCCACGCCACGGTTGTCGAGTTCTTCCCGAAAATTGGCAGGAAAGAGCAATTCTTGCGCAAACTCGTTGGCCTCTCGTTCTTGAGTCTCCGTGTCCGTTCCCATGAATACAGCGCCTTCGCCGTCGATATGGTCTTGCCCATGCAGTACGATGTGCGCAGCCTCATGAAAGAACGTGAACCAAAAATGGTCTTCCGCCATATGGCGGAAGCTAAGCAGGATGACCGGATTGCCGTTGGTATCGAACCAGGACGCGCCACTTGCGCGGCAACCGTCCGGAGTCCGGGCGGTTGCTACTGCCACACCGACAGATCTGCAAGCGGCTACGAGGCGCGGAACAAACGCGGATGGCCGTTTGAAAGCTGAAAGCTTCTTTAGTCCTGGAAGCATGTTCCTAAATGCCGAGAGGTCAAACTCGGGCAGGTCACGGTCGGCGATGGCCAATTCGCCGGCGCGCAGCCAGACCAGTGTGGCCATGCCGTCGGACGCGAGGGATAGTGAGGTTCGGAAAGCGACAGCGCCCACGCCCGATGAGTAGCGCTGTCCCCATTCCTGCAGAGTCAAGCAGCCAAAAAATGCGAGAATCTCGTCCTTGAGTTTGTTCTTAGACTTGCTGCCTTTGGGGACCCAACCGAATTTGCGCATCGATGCTGCCGGCATCGATGCGACCCATGACGCCTCTGAGTCTTGTGAACTCTCGTCCAAACGGGCCATATCCAAAACGTAGGATTTATCGCGGGCCAGCCAGAACCGCGTCGTAGACCCTAGATTGTCGGCCAGAACACCGGCGTCACTTTCTGTCAACCGACGGTGGCCCCTAATCAAAGCGTCGAAATCGTCTGTGGATATTCCCAATGCGTCAGCGAGTTCTGCGCCGTCGATTTCCTTGGTGTCCATGAGCCGCACTATCGTGTCGCCCGGCGGTGAAGACCAGTTAGGGTCAATCATGCTAGCAGCTTTCCGTTGTTGAGAATCCGCAAGAGCTTAACGCGGTGAACATCGCCCCAGTTGGTCGTGTCGATCACACCGGCTCCGATGGGCTCCACCTCCACTACAGCGGAATCTCCCAATGGATAGCTTAACCCGATCTTGCCTTCAGCCCAGTTAACCTTTGGTTCATCCGGCACTTCGTGGAGATAAATGGCGCCCCGCATGTCTGCGATAAGACTGTGGTATGACCGTGCCAGGTCCTCACCGAGCATTTTCGTTGCCGCCTTTCCGTCGATAGTTGCCCTTCGGATTTTCGGTGTGAGATAGTGAAGTTCCAAGGCAAATCGTCCCGCGAGCAGACCCGAGACCACGCCTGTGACTACTTCGCGCTGCGAGTAGTGAGAGACAGCCCGAGGAAAAAGACAAGTCGAATCGTTCGTCTAGACAACTAATGTCAGCGCTATCCGGCTACGACACCATAATCAATGCCGGTGTCGTCATGTAGCTGAGCGATTGTGCTTATCCTTGCTGATATGCGGCGCAAAGCAGCCACCGCCAAACGCAGTGTCCAGAACGGACCCCTTTGCATTCTGGCGCACCCGACAGGATTCGAACCTGTGACCTCTGCCTTCGGAGGGCAGCGCTCTATCCAGCTGAGCTACGGGTGCTTTCCGGAATCCGGAAAACGAACCAGCCGGTGAACCGGCAAGTCACGGCTTCTTAGCGGAAGCAGGCGCGGGCTTCAACGGGCAATTGGAGATTGGCGCAGCGACATGGCCCGGTGCGTGCAGGCTGCGGCCTATGAGGTTGCCGCCCCCGCCTTCACCGTCCGCCGCCCGCGCACCGCCCGCTTCGGCTTCTTCGCACCCGCCAGTTCGTGCATCGCATCCAGCTGCATCTGCTGCATTTCGGCGAGCCGCGTCCATTGGCGCGAGATGAGGTAGTCGAGTTTTTCGTGCAGATGGCGCACTTCGAGCTCGGCCTTGAGGTTGACGCGGTAGTCGTTGAAGGAGCGCAGGCGGTCCTTGGACTCCTGCCGCCGCTGGCTCATCATGATGATCGGCGCCTGGATGGCGGCGATGCAGGAGAGCAGCAGGTTGAGCAGGATGAAGGGATAGGGATCGAAGGCGGCGCTCATGCCTTCGAGCAGGTTGATGCCGATCCACACCAGAAGCACGCTGCCGAACGAGATCAGGAACCACCAGCTGCCGCCGAAGGCCGCCATGTTGTCGGAGACGCGGTCGGCAAAGGTGCGGTGCTCCTCGAATTCTTCTTCCGAGTTTTCGGAAATCGTGTCCTGCCTGGCGATCGATTCGACCACCTGGCGGTCGAGCTCGGAG
>NZ_RZRK01000493.1:0-4650 GCF_003997835.1 Mesorhizobium sp. M7A.F.Ca.CA.004.12.1.1 | reverse complement strand
GGTAAAACTGTCCTCGCTGGCGGGCAACGGGCGCACGCCGGCGAAGCGGAACACGATCTGGTTTTCCGTGATCTTGATCGAGGGGAAGACGAAAGCGAGCGACTGCAAGATGTAGCGCTGCTCGTCCTCCTCGCAACGGACCTGGTCCGGATCGTCCACCCGGATGTCGGTCGAGCCGATCAGCACCTTGCCTAGATATGGAAACAGGATGCAGATGCGCCCGTCCTCGTTCTCATAGTAGACCATATGGCCGCCGAGCGCGTCGAACAGTTCGCCGTTGTCGACGATCAGATGCGAGCCCTTGGTACCGCCCATCATCGTCTGCGCCGTTGCCCCGATGGCCTTGTTGGTCAGGTCGATCCAGCCGCCGGTGGCGTTGATGACCAGTTGCGGCCGCACCGGCAGCTCTTCGCCGGTCAGCGTGTCGGTGATGACAAGGCCATCGCCTGTCGACGACACCTGCGCATAGTTCAAGACGCGGGCATTCGTCGCGCTCGCCATGGCGTCCAGCAGCATCTCCAGGCCGAGGCGCTCGGGCCGGCTCACCCAGGCGTCGTAGTAGGTCGCCGAATTGCGGATCGCCGGGTTGATCGCCGGCCATGTCTTCAGGGTTTCAGCGCGGCCCCTGAACCGGTGCGTTGGCATCAAACGCCGTGCAGCGGTGAAAAGGTCATACATGGCAAGCCCGGCCTTGATGACCAGCGCCCCGCGCCGGCTCGGCCGCCGCGTCAACCCCAGGAAACGCACCGCACCGTTGGCGAGACCGGAGAAAATGTCGAAGATCGGCACCGTCGTCGGCAGCGGAGCCACATAGTGCGGGGCATTCCTCAGCAGCCGGTCGCGTTCGAGCAGCGATTCGCGCACCAGTTTGAATTCGCCGTTTTCGAGGTAGCGCAGGCCGCCATGCACCATGCGCGACAGGGCGGCGCTGGCGCCGCTGCAATAGTCGCCCTTTTCCGCCAGCACGACATCGACGCCTTGCAGGGCCAGTTCGCGAAAGACGCTGATGCCGTTGATGCCGCCACCGATGACGAGCACGGCGATATCAGGCCGGTCGCGCAGACCAGCGATTGTATGACTACGGTTCATCGGGGCTGTTGCCTTTTTGCTCAGGCATCCATCGCGGTGAGATGCGCGGCTGCCGCGGCGTCGATTGCCGCTAGCTCGCTTGCCGCAAGCGTGATCTCGCCGGCCCGTGCATTGTCGAGCGCCTGTTCGGGATTGCGCGCGCCGCACAGGGCGAAGGTGATGCCCGGCTGGGCGAGCGTCCAGGCGATGACGATCTGCGCCGTCGACGCCTGGTGGCTCTCGGAGATCGGGGCGATTGCCTCTTTCAGCTTTGCGACTTTCTGCCGGTTGGCCGTGGAAAAGCGTGGGTTGTCCTTGCGCTGGTCGTCGCCGCCGAATGTGCGCTCTGGGTCGACCGTGCCGGTAAGCAGCCCCAGCGCCAGCGACGAGTAGCTGAGGGTGGCAATGTCATGGCGGCGGGTGATCGGCAGCAGGCTGCTCTCGATGTCGCGGTCGATCATCGAATAGCGCTCCTGGATCGCATCGAGCTGGCCGGCATCGATATACTGGCCAAGATCCTCGGCGCTGATGTTGCTGGCGCCAATGGCGCGGATCTTGCCGGCTGCCTTGAGCTTTTCCAATACCGCCATCGTCTCGGCGATCGGCGTCGTCGGGTCCTGCCAATGGGTGATGTAGAGGTCGATATGATCGGTGCCCAGACGGCGCAGGCTCTGCTCGATCTCATAGGCGATGCCGTCGGCGCCGAGATAGCGATGCACAGGCTTGCCGTCCTGATCGAAGAAATGGCCGCCCTTGCCCGAATGCCAGTTCAGCCCGCATTTGGTCGCGATCACCACCTTGTCGCGCTTGCCCTTGATGGCGGTGCCCACGATCGCCTCGCTGCGGCCAAGACCGTAGGCCGGCGCTGTGTCGATCAGGCTGAGGCCGGCATCGATCGAGGCTTCGATCGCCCTGACCGACTCCTTCTCGTCGGTGCCGCCCCACATCCACCCGCCAATCGCCCAGGTGCCCAGGCCTACGGCCGACGCCGATATGCCGGACTTGCCGATCTGCCGCTGGATCTGTCGAGAATTCATGCTACCTCCTGTTCGGCCAGCTCGAGGATCTGGAGCCCCGTGGCCTCGTCCGTGACGATGGTGTCGAGATGGTTGCCGCGCAGGGCGGCGAGGATCGGCGCGACCTTGCTGGGGCCGCTTGCAATGCCGATCGAGCGCGGGATGGTCGCGAACTCGTCAAGCGTCAACGAGACCAGCGAACGGTTGAGCGAGTAGTTGCAAAGCTTGCCCTGGCGGTCGATGAGATGAGCGAGCAGCTCGCCTGTCGCCCCGGACTTCTCGATCGCCTGGCGATCGGCATTCGAGGACGGATGCAGGTCGTAGTAGCTGGAATCGTCGGTCAGGATGGAGCCGACACCCACCACCGCGACATCCGCCTCGCGCGCCTTGCGAAACACGTCGGCGACGGAGCTGATGCCCATCAGCATTTCGCGCTGCTGCGCGGTGTCGGCAAACAGCGGCGCATGGATCTGGTAGGCGCGGCCGCCGAGCTTGTCGGCCATCAGCGAGGCGACGTGGTTGACGTCGGTGTAGTGCTTGCCCTGCACCAGGCCGGTTGCGGGAATGATCTCGACGTCGTATCGGCGCCCCGGCTTGAGACCGGCGACCAGCGCGCTGACGCCCTTGCCGCCGGTGATCGAGATCGTGTCGCCGTCCTTGATGGTGTCGAGCAGCAGCCCAGCCGCCGCCTCGCCGACCCGCTGCAGGGCCGTGTGCGGATTCTCGGAGACCGACGGCACCACCATCGCCCGCTCGATGCCGCCCAGCGCAACCAGCCGTGCTTCCAGGTCGACCAGATGGTCGATCGGCGACTTGATCTTGATCTCGACGAGGCCGAGCTGGTGGCCGCGCTTGATCAGCCGGTTGACCGTCGCGTGCGAGATGCCGAGTTCCCCGGCGATCTCGGCCTGGGTCTTGCCTTCGACGTAATGCAGGACAAGCGCCTGGTGCATTTGACGAACAGCGGCGATGTCGTCGCGGGTGTTGGGAGGGGCCATGGTCTTGCTGCGGTGCCTTTAGAGTTCAGGACTTCTTGCGGTGCAGGAAGTGATCGATCGATACGGCTGCGAGCAGGATGCATCCCTTGATCATGTCCTGCCAATAGACCGAGACATCGAGCAGGATAAGCGAGCTCGTCACCACCGACAGCAACGCCATGCCGAGGATCGCTCCGAAGATGGTGCCCGAGCCACCATTGAGCGAGGCGCCGCCGATGACGGCCGCGGCGATGATGTTGAGTTCCATGCCGGCGCCGAAGGTCGGTGTCGCCGCGCCGAAGCGCGCCATGTAGATGACACCGGCCAGTCCGGCCAGCGTCGAGCACAGCACCGTGACCCAGAACTTCACCTGATTGGTCCGGATGCCGGAGAACTGCGCGGCCTTCTCGTTGGAGCCGGTGTAGAAAACCTTGCGGAAGGCCGTGGCGCGACGCAGCAGGAAGTCGAAGATGGCCACCACGACGATGAAGATCAGGATGACATAGGGGATGTTGTTGAAACTGCCCTGGCCTATGGCCTTGAAGGCCGGCGGCAGGGTGAACAGCGACAGCGGCGTGCCCTTGGTGACCACCAGGCACATGCCGCGCACGATGACCATGGCCGCCAGCGACGTGATGAAATGATTGAGGCCGATCACGGTCACGAAGAAGCCCATCGCCGCGCCGATCAGCGCGCTGACGCCGATGCCGATCAGGCTTGCCGTCCAGGGATCGAGGCCGGCAAGGAACAGCGCACCCGAGACCACCATCGAGAAACACACGACCGAGCCGACGGAAAGGTCGATGCCGCCGACGATGAGCAGGATCGTCATTCCGACGACGACGATGCCTTCGATGGAAAAGCTCATCAGCATGGCGCGGAAATTGCCCCATGTCAGGAAGTGCGGCGAGGCGAAGCTCATGGCGATGCACAGCGCCAGGATGATGACGATCAGCCCGGCCTCGCGCATCGAGGCGAGCTGAGCGAAATTGATGCGCCGCCCGGCGGCCTTGATCTCGGCGTGCACGAGCGCTTCTCCTGATTCCCTAGGCGACATTCTGGGCCTGCCTTTGATTTGAACTGTCTTGAACGCCCGAGGCGAGCATGATGATGGCTTCCTCGCCGAGCTCGCTGGCGGCGAGTTCGCCGGCGATCCTGCCTTCGCGCACCACGACAACGCGGTCGCACAGACCGATCAGCTCCGGCAGCTCCGACGAGATGACGATGACGCCGACACCGCTGCCGGCCAGCTGGCGCAGCAGCCGGTGGATCTCGACCTTGGCGCCGACATCGATGCCGCGTGTCGGCTCGTCCATGATGATGACCTTGGGATCGACGGACAGCTGCCTGGCGATGGCGACCTTCTGCTGGTTGCCGCCGCTCAGCGTCGAGACGGCGGCCTCAATGCCAGCCATGCGCACGCCGAGCCTGCCGGTCAACTCCTTCGCCTGACGATCCTCGGCCTTACGATTGAGCAAGCCGAGTGGCCCGGTGAGCCGGCCGAGGTCGAGCGCGGAGATGTTCGCTGCGATCGGCAGATCGAGGAACACGCCGGAGCCTTTCCGGTCCTCAGAGAGATAGACCAGCCC
>NZ_RZRK01000492.1:0-4652 GCF_003997835.1 Mesorhizobium sp. M7A.F.Ca.CA.004.12.1.1 | reverse complement strand
GTCGAGGCTATCGGCATCGAGAAGGCCAGGGCCAAGGCGCATGGCGCCGATCTCTTGCTCTTGCTGCAGGACATCGCGAACCCAAGAGATGTCGGCGAGCTGCCGAGTGTGGCGCCGACCTTGCGCGTCGGCACCAAGCTCGATCTGTTGGAAGACCGCGCGGCGAGCGACGCGACGGAGGATTATGCCCTTGTCATTTCGGTAAAGAACGGGACGGGCGTCGAGGAACTGCTGGGGGAAATCGGCCGGCGGGCAGCGGAAGCAGCCGGCAGCGTCGGCGATGTCCTGCCGTCGCGCCTGCGCCACGTCGAATTGCTCGGCGCAGCGAATAGCCACCTGCGTCGCGCAACCGACGGCCGGACTGTCGGGCAGGAATTGCGCGCCGAGGAGTTGCGGCTTGCAGCAGATCGCCTGGGCCGTATTGTCGGCGCCATCGACGTCGAGGACATGCTGGACGTGATTTTCTCGCAGTTCTGCATCGGGAAATGACTCACGTGAAACGATGTGCTCTCGTAAAATGACTCAGTTGTCGATGCAGAGATTTTGATGGACCGTTTGCGGAACGCCCCATCGCTTCGTCATCCACGGGCGGAGCAAGGAGCGTAGCGACGCGGCGCAGACCCGAGGATCCATGCCGCGACTTCTGAGCGCGCGCCACGGTGCAGAATTCTGATCCGCTGTACTCTTTGGCCAAGATCACGGCATGGATCCTAGGGTCTCCGCGACGTCGCTTCGCTTCCTGCTTTGCCCTAGGATGACGAACGTTGCGAACGCTTGGGTAAGACCTTCGAGCAGCGGCAAGGTGCGACTCACGTGAAACATCAGTGCCCCGATGACTCACGTGAAACACACGCGATGGCGGTGCAAGGCTGTTTCACGTGAAACGACTCGCGGAGTTTTCTTGACAGCCAAGCCTCGCGGGGACATGTGTCCCTTTAATCATTCGAGTCTGGGAAGTTTGTGATGACCAATCACTATGATGTGGTTGTGGTGGGCGGCGGCCACGCAGGTTGTGAGGCGGCCAGCGCTGCCGCGCGCGCTGGTGCCAAGACCGCGCTGGTGACGCTGCGCTTTGATACGATCGGGGTCATGTCCTGCAATCCGGCGATCGGCGGGCTCGGCAAGGGCCATTTGGTGCGCGAGATCGATGCCATGGATGGCCTGATGGGGCGCGTGGCGGATGCGGCCGGCATTCAGTTCCGCCTGCTCAACCGCCGCAAAGGTCCCGCCGTGCGCGGCCCTCGTACGCAGGCCGACCGGAAGCTTTATCGCCTTGCCATGCAGGAAGCGATTCGGCAGCAGAACGATCTCGACGTGGTTGAAGGCGAGGTTCTGGATTTTGAGATCGCCGATGGGCGGATCACGGCTGTTCTCCTGGCCGACGGCAGGCGGCTTGGCTGTGGCGCGGTCGTGCTGACGACCGGGACTTTTCTGCGCGGGCTCATTCATATTGGCGAGAGGAAGATTGTCGCCGGCCGCATGAACGAGCAGGCCAGCCTTGGGCTCTCGGCGACGATGGACCGCGCGGGCTTCAAGCTTGGACGGCTGAAGACCGGGACGCCGCCGCGGCTCGATGGCCGGAGCATCGACTGGACGACGCTGGCAAGCCAGGCCGCGGATGCGGATCCGGTGCCGTTCTCGCTGATGACCGACCGCATCACCACGCCGCAGATCGAGTGCGGCATCACCCGCACGACGACGGCCACGCATGAGCTGATTCGCGCCAATCTCGGCCGCTCGGCCATGTATTCCGGCTCGATCGAGGGCGTTGGGCCGCGTTATTGCCCGTCGATCGAGGACAAGATCGTCAAGTTCGGCGATAGGGATGGGCACCAGATCTTTCTGGAGCCGGAAGGGCTGGACGATGATACCGTCTATCCCAATGGGATTTCCACCTCGTTGCCCGAAGATGTGCAGCTCGATATATTGAAAACCATTCCGGGGCTGGAGCGCGCAATCATGCTGCAGCCCGGCTATGCCATCGAGTATGATCATGTCGATCCGCGCGAACTGCATCAGACGCTGGAGACGAAGCGCATCGGTGGTCTCTTCCTCGCCGGGCAGATCAACGGCACGACCGGCTATGAGGAAGCAGCCGGGCAAGGCCTGCTCGCAGGCCTCAATGCGGCGCGGCGGGCGGCGGGGAGCGAGCAAATCGTGCTCAGCCGCACCGAGGCGTACATCGGCGTGATGGTCGACGATTTGACCAGCCGCGGCATCGCAGAGCCCTACCGGATGTTCACGTCACGCGCCGAGTTCCGGCTGTCGCTACGCGCCGACAATGCGGATGAGCGGCTGACGCCTCTGGCGGCGAAACTGGGCATCGCCTCGGCACAGCGCATGCAGCGCTACGGGCAGGTCATGCAAAGCCTGGATGAGGCGCGGGATTTGGCGAAGTCGCTCGCCATGACGCCGAATGAGGCGGCGCGGCACGGGCTGGACATCAACCGGGATGGCGTGCGCCGGTCCGGCTATGAATTGCTGTCCTATCCCGACGTCGATGTCGCTTGGCTGGCCGGCGTCGATCCGCGCTTTGCGGCGATCGAAGGCAAGACCGCGGAGCGCCTCGAGACGGAAGCGAAGTATTCTGTCTATCTCGACCGCCAGAAGACCGACGTGGCGCAGATCCGGCATGAGGAGAGCCGGCTGATCCCCGAGACGGTCGATTTCGCCGGAGTGCCGGGTCTGTCGAACGAGCTGAAGCAGAAAATGCAGGCGCGGCGCCCGCGCTCCATAGCCGATGCCCAGCGCATGGAGGGCATGACGCCGGCGGCGCTGGCGATCATTGTCGCGCATGTCCGCCATGCGGAGAGCGCCCAGCGCCTACAAAAGGATGTTGCGTGAATTCTATGTCCCTGGAGAGCCTGCAGGATGCGGCAGGCCCGGTTTCACGTGAAACATTCGATCGGCTGGTGGCGTTCGAGCAGATGTTCCAGAAATGGAATCGCAGCATCAATCTGGTGGCGCAATCCACGTCGGGCGATGTCTGGCAGCGCCATATCCTGGACAGCGCCCAACTCGGGCGCATAGAACCCGTTGCCACACGCTGGGTGGATCTCGGCTCGGGCGGTGGGTTTCCAGGCCTTGTGATGGCGTTCCTGCTGGCCGAGCGCGACGGCGCCAGCATCGATCTGGTTGAAAGCAATCGCAAAAAGGCATCCTTCCTGCAGACCGTCGTCGGCCAGTTCAGCCTGCCGGCGCGGGTCGTGGCGCGCCGCATCGATGACAGCCATGCGCTGGTTTCGACGCCGCAAATCGTCACGGCGCGGGCGCTGGCTCCGCTTTCGACCTTGCTGGACCTGTCGGCGCCCTGGCTGGTTTCAGGCGCGCGCGGCCTGTTCCACAAAGGCCGGGATTACCGCACCGAAGTGCAAGAAAGCGTTCACCGATGGTCCTTCGATCTGGTAGAACATCCAAGTATGACCGACGTTGGCGGCGTCATCCTGGAATTGTCCAACCTGCGACCTGTCTGATCCGTCACTGACAGGCGATTTGGCGCCCAAAATGAATTTCTGGCATAAACCCATGATGAAGAATGGCCCCCGAATCATCACCGTAGCCAACCAGAAGGGCGGTGTCGGCAAGACGACGACCGCCATCAATCTGGCGACCGCGCTAGCTGCTATCGGCGAAAAGGTGCTGATCGTCGATCTCGATCCGCAGGGAAATGCCAGCACCGGTCTGGGCATCGACCGCAAGGACCGGACGGTGTCGTCCTATGACGTGTTGACCGGCGAGCTGGAGCTGGAAGCCGCGGCCATCCCCACAGCCGTGCCGGGCCTGTCGATCGTGCCGTCGACGCTCGATCTGCTCGGCATCGAAATGGAGATCGCCTCCGCGCCCGACCGGGTGCTCAAGCTGCGCAACGCGCTGCGCGCTGCGACCGAGCGCGGCGCACCCTTTGGCTATGTGCTGATCGACTGCCCGCCATCGCTCAACCTTTTGACGTTGAATTCAATGGCTGCGGCCGATTCCGTTCTTGTGCCGCTGCAATGCGAGTTTTTCGCGCTCGAAGGCCTCAGCCAGTTGCTGGAGACGGTCGAGCAGGTGCGGCGCTCGATCAATCCGGATCTCACCATCCAGGGCATCGTGCTGACCATGTATGACGGCCGCAACAATCTCGCCAACCAGGTCGTGCAGGATGTGCGGGCGCATATGGGCGACAAGGTCTACGAGACCATCATCCCGCGCAATGTGCGGGTGTCCGAGGCGCCGTCCTACGGCAAGCCGGCGATCCTCTACGATTTGAAATGCTCGGGCAGCCAGGCCTATCTGCAACTGGCATCGGAAGTGATCCGCCGCGAGCGCAAGTTACGCGCCGCTTGATGTGGCCGGATGCATAGTCAAGAGCCGATTCGATACCGAAACGATTTGGAATAGCCAACTGGAATAAAGATGAGCGAAGACCTTTCGAGAAAGAGACTGGGCCGCGGACTGGCGGCGCTGATCGGCGAGATTGATCGCCCAGTAGCACCTGAAAAACCGGGCATGAGCGCCGACGGCAAGGTGCCGATCGAGTTCCTGACCCCCAACCCGAAAAATCCGCGCCGGCATTTCGGCGACGCCGAGCTGACCGACCTTGCCCAGTCGATCCGCGAACACGGCGTCGTCCAGCCGGTGGTGGCGCGGATTTTTCGGGTTGGGGGTCAGGA
>NZ_RZRK01000491.1:0-4655 GCF_003997835.1 Mesorhizobium sp. M7A.F.Ca.CA.004.12.1.1 | reverse complement strand
GCGCCGGGTCCACGGCTTTTCCTCGATCAAAGCCAGCTCCTCGCCATACTCGCCGAATGCGAGGCGGACGAAGCGACAGGTGGCGAACATGGGATGGTGGAAAAGCGTCAGCATGGTTCCGCGATGATAAAGCGCACTGGCGAATCGCAGGGCGCACCGGTAAGTCTTGGCCGCCCGGTTAGCGGGCCGTCAGGGTGTTGCGACCTATAGGGGGACTTCAACGCCATGACAAGCAAGCCCTTCTGTCAGCCGTCACGCCAATGCCGAGGTAGCCATGGAAAGCCAGACCATCGTCGAAGCCCTGCTGCTCGGCCTGCTGGAGGGGTTGACCGAGTTCATCCCGGTGTCGTCGACCGGCCATATTCTGCTTGCCGGTCATTTCCTCGGCTTCCATTCGACCGGCAAGGCCTTCGAGATCCTGATCCAGCTCGGCGCCATCCTGGCGATCCTCAGCGTCTATTTCCGCCGCCTGTGGAAGATGCTGCTCGAACTGCCGCATGACCGGCTGACGCGGCATTTCGCCATCGGCATCCTGATCGCCTTCCTGCCGGCGGCGATCATCGGCGCGCTGGCGCATGATTTCATCAAGACGGTGCTGTTCGAATCGCCGAGGCTGATCTGCATCATGCTGATCATCGGCGGCGTCGTGCTGCTGGCGGTGGACCGCATGAACCTCAAGCCGGTCTACCGCGATGTCGAGCGCTTCCCGACCCGGCTTTACCTGCAGATCGGGCTTTTCCAGTGCCTGTCGCTCATTCCCGGTACATCGCGTTCGGGCTCGACCATCGTCGGCGCCCTGCTTTTGGGCGTCGATAAGCGCGCTGCCGCTGAATTTTCCTTCTTCCTTGCGATCCCGACCATGGTCGGCGCCTTTGCCTTCGACCTGTTCAAGAACCGCAACGTGCTGAGCAGTGCCGACCTGCCGATCATCGCCGTCGGCTTCGTCGCCGCCTTCGTCACGGCGCTCATCGTCGTACGCTTCCTGCTCGATTATGTCTCGCGCAAAGGCTACGCGCTGTTCGGCTGGTGGCGGCTGGTGGTCGGCGGTGTCGGGTTGATGGCGCTGATGATCTGGGGGTGAGGAGTGGTCCGCGAAGCGGACGGAAAGCCAATTGCTTGGCTTTCCGAACGACGAACGGTGAAGGCCCGGTTCGCCTTCGGGCGGATCAAAAGGTCCGGTGGACCTTTTGAAGGGACTGAACGCCCGAAGGGCAGGGAGCCAGCGAAGGGCGAGCAACGCCCGTAAGTGGCCCCTCAACTCCTCCCGTAAAACGCGTTCTCGACATGCACCGGCCAGCGCCAGGGCAGCACCGCGACCATGTCGAAGCGCATCGACAGCCTGCCGTAGTCCGCTTGGCGCGACAGCCAGATGTCGGCCGCGCCTTCTATTCGACGTTCCGATTCGTGACCGATCGCCTCCATGGCTTCCATCAGCGTGCGGCGCGCCTTGACCTCGACGAACAGCACCAGATCGCCGCGCCGCGCGATCAGGTCGATCTCGCCGAAGCGTGTGCGGTGGCGGCGCGCAAGGATTCTGTAGCCCTTCATCATCAGTGCTGCCGCCGCCAGCCATTCACCGCGATGGCCGCGCCGATAGGCCTTTTGGCGGCTGACGCTTGGGCGCTCAGCCACTGTCGCTTTCTCCAGAAGTCTCCCTAAGGTCAAGCAGCCGCCGATAGAGGGCCTGTTTCTGGCCGCCGGTCATCTTCGCGGCTTCCGCGGCCGCCTTGGAGGCCGGCATTTCGACGGCAAGCGACAGAAGCAGACGGTCGATGTCTTCAGGCTCGTCGACCCTGGCCTCGGCCGGACCGACGCAGACGACGATTTCGCCCTTCGGCGTATCGGCCGCAGCATAGTGGTCGACCAGCGCCTGCAGCGTGCCGGTTCGCATCTCTTCGAAGGTCTTGGTCAATTCCCTGCCGATAGCGGCCTTGCGCTCGCCGCCGAGCGCTTCGACCATGGCAGCCAGGGAGTCAGCCAGCCGGCGCGGCGATTCAAAGAAAATCAATGTCGCCGGCACGGCCTTCAGTGCTTCCAGCCGTGTCAGCCGCTGCCCTGATTTGACCGGCAGGAAGCCGGCGAACAGGAAGGCATCGGAGGGCAGGCCGGATGCCGTCAGCGCCGCCAGCGGCGCTGACGGGCCGGGGATAGGCACGACGCGAATGCCGTGGTCGAGCGCCTCGCCGACCAGCCGGTAGCCGGGATCGGATACCAGCGGCGTGCCGGCATCGGAGATCAGCGCCACGCTCTGCCCGGCCTGAAGTGCCGATATCAGCTTCGGCCCGGCCTCGCCGGCATTGTGTTCATGATAGGCCGTGGTGCGGCGGCGAATGCCGTAGCGGTCGAGCAGCACGCGCGACACCCGCGTGTCTTCGCAGGCGACGATGTCGGCAGCGGCCAGCGTCTCCAGCGCGCGCAGCGTGATGTCGGCGAGATTGCCGATCGGCGTCGCCACCAGATAGAGCGCCGGCTCCAATGGCCGTGCCGCGATCTCGGTCTGCCCGACCACATAGCTGCGCTTGCTCGTCTCTGCGGTCACCGATGACTTCTCCATTCAGCCCTGTTTGGCACGGCTGACGCGGGCTTGCAAAAGCTGACGCCGATGTAAGGAATTCGCCTTTCCTTTGCCACAGTGGGGAACCAAACCGGCGTTGGCAGATTAGCCCCCTGATTCCGGAGGAGGACAGGATGGACAGCCTGAAGATACAGGACGCTTTCGAGCCCTACTATGCCGGCCGCAAGCGCGGTGCCGCGCCCAGGGACAAGCGCCTATCTGCCAAGACCGAGCACAGCCTGGCCAAAGAGCGAGCCGTGAGCGCTTTGCCGACCAACGTCAGGCTTTCCGACAACAAACCCGATAGCACGACGGAGCACTGACCGGACGATGCCCAATCGCTTCGATATCTTCATCACCCGTCTTGAAACAAAGAATGCCCGCAACGGCGCGCAACTAGCCTCGATAGGCGACCAGCACCGCGCCCGCCGCGATAAGAGCGACGCCAAGCCAATTCGCTCCGGACAACCGCTCGCCGAGAAAGGCCGCGCCAAACACCGCCACAAGCACGACGCTTAGCTTGTCGATCGGCGCCACCTGCGCCGCATTGCCGATCTTCAGGGCGCGAAAGTAGCAGAGCCATGACGCGCCGGTCGCCAGACCGGACAGGCCTAGGAAAGCCCAAGTCTTTGCCGAGATCGTGGCCGGCGACTGGAACTGGCCGCTGGCAAGCAGGATGGCACCGAGCACGATCAGGATGATGACCGTGCGGATGAAGGTGGCGAAATCGGAATTGATGTTCTCGATGCCAACCTTGGCGAAGATCGCCGTCAGGGCAGCGAACGCAGCTGAGAGCAATGCCCAGAATTGCCAGGAGGATACGGTCAGGTTCATGCCGGTGGCCTTTGCGGATGAGGTCTCAACCGAGATACCGTGAAACGCGTGCCTTCAGAAGTGTAATCCTAAGCTTCGGAGATTGGACGAGGCTTCCCCACCTTCGTCATCCACGGGCGGAGCAGGAGCGAAGCGACGTCGCGAAGACCCGAGGATCCATTCCGTGACTTCTGAATTTCGCTACGGTGCAGAATTTGGAAAGCTGGCGTGGAGAAGATGCGCCGGCAACGAAATCTATTGTTTGAACGGGACAAGTGGCAGAGCAGGCATGCCCATTCTGGACCGTGACGCCCCGCAGCAGCCGTCGCGGCATGGATCCTCGGGTCTGCGCGCCGCTTCGCGTCGTTCCGCCCGTGGATGACGAGGCGGGGGGAGCTTGGCGCAGGCAAAGCTACCTGCCTACCGCGCCAGATCGGCGACCACGGCGTCGAGCACGATCATGCCGGCGGCCGTGGCGCGCAGGCGCGAATTGCCGATCGGCGCCACCAGCCCCTCTCCCTGCAGCATCGACAGCCGTGCTGACGACAGGCCGCGTCCGGAGAACGTTTCGTAGCGGGAGAGGTCGATGCCTTCGGCGAGCCGCAGGCCCATCAGCAGGAATTCGTCGGCCTCTTCCGAACGCGTCAGGATTTCGCCGCCGGTGACGCCATGGCCCTTGGCTTCGACCAGATTGGCCCAGGTTTCCGGCATCCGCTCGGCGATCGTCACCGTGCGGCGGCCATTCTCGACGAAGCGGCCATGCGCGCCCGGCCCGACGCCGACATATTCGCCATAGCGCCAATAGGTGAGGTTGTGCCGGCTCTCGGCACCCGGCCTTGCGTGATTGGAAATCTCGTAAGCCGGCAAACCATGCGCCGATGTAATCTCCTGCGTCAGCGCATAGAGGTCGGCGGCGTGGTCATTGTCGGGAATGATGAATTTTTTCGCCGCATGCAGCGCGTGGAACGGCGTGCCCTCCTCGATGGTCAGCTGGTAGAGTGACAGATGGTCGGCGGCATGGCCGATCGCCTGTTCCAGCTCCGATGCCCAAGCCTCCGGCGTCTGGCCGGGCCGGGCATAGATGAGGTCGAAGGACAGCCTCGGGAATATTTCCCGCGCGAGGCCGATGGCGTGCAGGGCCTCTTCGACATTGTGCAACCGGCCGAGGAAGCGCAAATCCTTGTCATTCAGCGCCTGCACGCCGAGCGACACGCGGTTGACGCCGGCTGCCCGGTAGCCGCGAAAGCGTTCGGCCTCGACCGAGGACGGATTGGCCTCCAGCGTCACC
>NZ_RZRK01000490.1:0-4659 GCF_003997835.1 Mesorhizobium sp. M7A.F.Ca.CA.004.12.1.1 | reverse complement strand
TCCTCTGGTGCTGACGGTGGCGGATTTCGACAAGCTGCTGGCTGAGGCCGGCAAGGTCGAGATCCTGCTGGTCGGCATGGGCAGGGATCTCCGGCCATTGCCCGCCGCACTGCGAGCCGCGCTGAAGGCTGCCGGCATTGCGTCCGACCCGATGTCGACCGGTGCCGCGGTACGGACCTACAATGTCCTTCTGGCGGAAGAGCGCGCCGTGGCCGCCGCGCTCATCGCCGTCGATTGACATGTCCCAGAATGCCAAAATCGTCATGGACGCGGTGCGCGCCGCCGACCATGACCGCTATCTGACCGCGCTCTACGCGCCCGACGACAAGCGCGACGCGCTGTTTTCGCTCTACGCCTTCAATGCCGAGATCGCAGGAATCCGCGATCGCATCCATGAAGCGCTGCCGGGCGAGGTGAGGCTGCAATGGTGGCGCGATGTCATTGCCGCTGGCGGAGAAGCGGGCGCCGGCCATCCCACAGCCGAAGCCTTGAACGCCACGATAGCGACGTTCGGCCTGCCGAAGCCGGCCTTCGAGAACATGCTCGATGCACGCATCTTCGACCTCTATGACGACCCGATGCCGTCGCGCACTGACCTGGAAGGCTATTGCGGCGAGACTGCTGCCGCGCTCATCCAGCTTGCGGCGATGGTGCTCGATCCCGTCGGGGCGCCGCGCTTTGCCGATCTGGCGGGCAGGGCAGGCTGTGCGCAGGCGATGACCGGCCTGTTGCTGCTGTTGCCGCTGCATCGCCGGCGCGGACAGTGTTTTGTCCCGGCCGATATTTTGGCGGCGGCGGGATCGTCGCCGGAAGAATTCATTGCTGGTGATGGCGGACCCGGCGCCAAACGCGCGGTGGCGGCGATGATGGCGCTGGCACGGGAACATCTTTCCGCCTTCGAGCAAGGCGCACCGACCTTGCCTGTCTCGCTGCGTCCGGCATTCCTGCCGCTCGCCCTGTCACGTGCCTACCTCGGCAAGATGGAGAATGGTTCGCCGCTCGAAGGCGTGGCGCGGCTGTCGGCCTTGCGCCGGCATTGGCTGCTGCTGCGTCGCGCGAGCAAGGGCTGGCCTGCGCTTTGACGTAAACGTCAATCGTGTTAAGACGTCCCCGCGCCAAACTGTTGCCGAAGACAACAGGCCGGCCCGGAGGAGATGAATGAGCTTACCCATATTGGTGGCGATCGTTACCTTCGGCATCGCGCTGTCGGTTGCGGCGGTGCATTTCACCGGCGGCAGCAAGATAGCGACGCTCAGCAGTGCCAATCGCGCGGTGAGCCGATTCGCTGAGGATTTTCCCGACGAGATCGCGACGGTAGTCCGCCTGACAGCGGATGCCAGGACTGCGTTTCTGGATATCGGGCGAGGGCGCATCGGCATCGTTCACGGCATCGGCGATTGCTTCTTGACCCGCATCGTCACACCTCAAGATGTCATGGTTTTGAACGCCGGAGGGGCGAACACGGTTTCGCTGCGGCTCGCCGACTTCACTTGGAAGGGCGGCCGCTTCCGCTTTGCCAGCTCAACGGATGCGCAGGGCCTGCTGAAAGCGCTTGAGCAGCAACGTTCGAATTCCACTGGGGCGGCCGCATGATGGACAGCTACAATTTCCCGCAAGTCACCCAACTGGCCATTCCGTTCTTCGTGGTCGCGATCCTGATCGAGCTTTGGCTGGTGCGCACCGGCCGCGCCAAGGGTTCGTTCGAAACGCGCGACACCTTGACCAGCCTGATGATGGGCACCGGCAATGTCGTTGCCGGGCTGCTGCTTGGCGTCGTGTCCTACTGGGCGTTGCTGTGGCTCTGGCAGTTCCGCATCTTCAATCTCGGCCTGTCGGTCTGGGTGTTCCTGGCCGCCTTCCTGCTCGATGATTTGCGCTACTACGTCTATCACCGTATCGCGCACCGGGTGCGCTGGGTGTGGGCCGAACACGTCAACCATCATTCCAGCCAGCACTACAATTTATCGACGGCGCTGCGGCAAAACTGGACCGGCCTGTTCACCTTCATGTTCGTTTTGCAGGCGCCGCTGGTGCTGCTTGGCTTCCATCCGGCGGTGATTGCCTTCACCTTCGGCTTCAACCTCGTCTGGCAGTTCTGGATCCACACCGAGACGATCGGCAAGATGTGGGGCTGGTTCGAGTTCGTCTTCAACACGCCCTCACACCACCGCGTCCACCACGCCACCAATCCGCGCTATCTCGACGCCAATTATGCCGGCACGCTGATCATCTGGGACCGCATGTTCGGCACCTTCGTCGGAGAGTTGGAAGAAGACCGGCCGCGCTATGGCATCGTCAGGAACCTCGGCACCTTCAATCCACTGAAAGTGGCGTTCCATGAATGGATCGGCATGTTCAGGGATGCGTTTGTGCCAAGGCTGACGGTGCGCGACCGCATCAACTACTTGATCAAGCCGCCAGGGTGGAGCCATGACGGCTCGCGCGAGACTTCGGAGAGTTTGAAGGCTGCCTATGTCAGGCGAAATCCTGCTGAGGCGGGGAAGCCGGGATTGCCAAGCGTGGGTGGCGAGCCCGCCGAGTAGAACTTCTTATGTCAGGAGGGTCCGTCGTCATCGCTGTCGTACGCCAATTGCGCGATTCGTTCCGTCACTTGCGCGATGGCGTGATCCAGCGGAACAGCGGGACGCGTATCTTCGATCGAAGCCTTTATCTTGGCCCGGATCGCGGCTAGGCGCTCGGCATGCTCCTCTTCCTCGCGCTGGAAGGCCCGGAGCGCCGCGCGGATGACTTCGCTCGCCGAGCCGAAAGAGCCGTCTTCGACTTTTTGGCGGATAAGGCGGGCCATTGCTGGCGTGACTGTGACAGAAAGTTTCTCGGCGAATTCCATGGAACGGCTCCCATTGGACCGCAAGTAGGATTGTATCCTGCTTCATCCGTGCGGCCAACGATGAGGTCCTAGCGCCTGGGTTTCGCCCGGCCGGCTTCCGAACCATCCGGCATGGTGGCGCTAATGCGCCGAGTTGTGCCGAAATGCCGGCCGAATTCACGGCCCCCCAAATCTGTAAAATTGGCTTCGAACTCAACCAGCGCGTCGACGATAGCCGGCGCCTCCGAGCTGGGAGCCTCCTGCGTGAATCGTGCACTGAGGTAGACGCCATGAGGATGTGAGGGATCCAGACGGGTTTGGATCGCCCAGAAGGATGACAGCGAATAGATCGCTTTCATGAAATCCAGAATTAGCCGGTCATTGTAGGGACCTTCGACAGGCTGAACGGCAATGATTCTCTTCAAGCTTCGATCGCGGTTCTCATTGTAATTTTCATTTTCGTACAGCCAACCTTGGCCCCCGTGAGGCTGACCTATTAGCGCCTCGATAGCGGGTATATGAACTTCGCGCAGCTTCCGCAGGTTGGTGCATCTGACATAGATGCTCCAGCAAATTTCGTAGTCGCCGGCGAAAGGTTCGCCACTCGGCGGCAGGTCCGACGGCAGAAGCTGGTGCAGCTCGGAGTGCTTGGCCATGGACTACTCGGCGGCTTGCGCTTGTGCCGGCAGCCCTAGCCATTCTCGGCAATCAGCCTGCGCACGCGACGTGATCGCATGGCGCTTGGCAACGGTCTTGTCCTTGCCGCGCATGCGTTTGCCTTCGGTCTTCGGCGCCTCCACCGGCGGGAACAGGCCGAAATTGACGTTCATCGGCTGGAAGGAGCGCTTTCCCGGTTCGTCATCGGAGACGATGTGGCCGCCGGTGATGTGGTTGAGCAGGGCGCCGAAGGCCGTGGTCAGCGGCGGCAGGGACGGTGAGTGGCCGAGACGCTCGGCTGCGGCGAAGCGGCCGGCAAGCAGACCGATCGCGGCACTTTCGACATAGCCTTCGCACCCGGTGATCTGGCCGGCGAAACGCAGGCCGGGCCGCGACTTCAGTTGCAGCGAAGCGTCGAGCAAGGTCGGCGAGTTGATGTAGGTGTTGCGGTGCAGGCCGCCGAGGCGGGCGAAATCGGCGTTTTCGAGACCCGGAATGGTGCGGAACACCCGCACCTGCTCGGCATGCTTCAACTTGGTCTGGAAACCGACCATGTTGTAGAGCGTGCCCAGCGCATTGTCCTGCCGCAGCTGCACCACGGCATAGGCCTTTACGGTCGGATTGTGCGCGTTGGTCAGCCCCATCGGTTTCATCGGCCCGTAGCGCAGCGTCTCGACGCCGCGCTCGGCCATGATCTCGATCGGCAGGCAGCCGTCGAAATAGGGCGTGCCTTCCCATTGCTTGAATTCGGTTTTCTGGCCGTCGACCAGCGCTTGCACGAAGGCAAGGTACTGGTCCTTGTCCATAGGACAATTGATGTAGTCCTTGCCGGTGCCGCCTGGCCCGACCTTGTCGTAGCGCGACTGGAACCAGCAGGTATCCATGTCGATCGTGTCGAAATGGACGATTGGCGCGATGGCGTCGAAGAAGGCGAGCGCATCGGCGCCGGTCGCTTCCGCGATCGACTGGGCAAGCCCGGGGGCGGTCAATGGGCCCGTGGCGACGATCGCCTGGTCCCAATCCGCCGGCGGCAGACCAGGCACTTCCTCGCGCTGGATGGTGATCAGCGGGTGTGCTTCGAGCTTTTTCGTCACTGCGTCGGCGAACCCGTCGCGATCGACGGCCAGCGCGCCGCCGGCCGGAACCTGGTTGGCGTCGCCGGCGCTCATGATCAA
>NZ_RZRK01000048.1:0-15162 GCF_003997835.1 Mesorhizobium sp. M7A.F.Ca.CA.004.12.1.1 | reverse complement strand
GGAGCGGCGGCGGCTCGAAGCCTGCATCGGCCAATTGGAGATGCTCGTGGGCTGCGGCGGTGTCCTCGGCCGACAGTGGCGCCAGCGCACGGAACCGCCAGTCGGGCTGGCTGGTAGCCAGCACCACGCCGCGTTCATCAGTGATGAACACAAGGAAACCGCTGGAACGCCAATTGGCTTCGACGCCGTCGAGTTCGACCTTCAGCACCGCAACGCCAAGCGGCTTGCCGCCATCGTCGACGCGGCTGGCAAGGTACAGCCCCGGTCTGCCGCTGATTGTGCCGAGGCCATATTGGCTGGCAGCACCCTTGCTCATCGCTTCCTGGAAATAGTGCCGAAAATTGTAATCGATGCCGACAAAGCTCGCCGGTTCGTCGGCATTGCTGGCTGATATGGCGATGCCTGCCGTATCGATGATGTAGATGGCGGATGCCGAGGCATCGCCGGCAATCGACTTGAGCTTGTCGTTGAGGGCCTTTTCTTTCATTTTTCCGGCCCGGCGCAGAGCGCCGCGCACCGCATCGTCTCTGGCCAACACCAGTGGAACCAGGCGCTGCTTTTCGATTTCGCCGGTCAGGGTTCCCGCCGCCAGCGGCAGTGCGGCGAGTGCCGTCTCGCGCAGATTATCGGCCGCCTGGCCGGAGGCGATGCGCCCGGCAATGGCAATCACGCCGGCCAGAAAGGCAAGAGCGACGACCACGGCAACCCAGCGGCCATCGCGCAGCCGCGCCACGGCCTCGCGCAGCAATCCACGGCCGGCAAATCCGGGGGATCCGCTATCGGTGCCTGCTTGCGGCGTCTGCCCTCTCCCCTTTGCTCGCGGCCTTTCGGCCAGTGTAATGCGAAAATCCGCCCAGGCAAACACTGCCTGTGCGGAAATCCGCACAGGCTTTGGCCGCATGACGTCAGACAAAGGCGGAAATCCCGTGGTTCCGGCCTTTCCGCGAACTGGCACAGCGCTTGCAAAACTCCCTGGCAGCGGCGTGCGACCGGAGCGCCGCGATGGGAGAAGTCACGCAGGGCGCTCCGCCCCATCCGGCCAGGGAGAGTTCGATGCACATCGCAGACCATTCAGGCGCGTCTTCCGCGCAGCGCAAGCCTTTCTATGCCCAACTCTACGTGCAGGTGCTCGTCGCGATCACCGTCGGCATCCTGCTCGGCCATTTCTATCCGTCGGTCGGCGAGAGCATGAAGCCGCTCGGCGACGCCTTCATCAAGCTGGTCAAGATGATCATCGCCCCCGTCATTTTCCTGACCGTGACTACGGGCATTGCCGGCATGAGCGACCTGCAGAAGGTCGGGCGTGTCGCCGGCAAGGCGATGCTCTATTTTCTCACCTTTTCGACGCTGGCTCTGATCATCGGCCTTGTCGTCGCCAATGTCGTGCAGCCGGGCGCCGGCTTCAACATCGACCCGGCGACGCTCGACGCCTCGACCATCAGCAATTACGCCGCCAAGGCGCACGACCAGTCGGTCACCGGGTTCCTGATGAACATCATCCCGTCGACCATCGTCGGCGCCTTCGCCGACGGCGACATCCTGCAGGTGCTGTTCTTCTCGGTGCTGTTCGGCATCGCGCTGGCGTTGGTCGGCGACAAGGGCACGCCCGTGCTCAATTTCCTGCAGGCGCTGACGACACCGATCTTCAAGCTGGTCAGCGTGCTGATGAAGGCGGCCCCCATTGGTGCCTTCGGCGCGATGGCCTTCACCATCGGCAAATACGGCATCGGCGCGGTGATCAATCTCGCTATGCTGGTCGGCACCTTCTACGTGACGTCGTTCCTGTTCGTGTTCGTCGTGCTTGGCGCGGTCTGCCGCTACAACGGGTTCTCCATCCTGTCGCTGATCCGCTATATCAAGGAAGAGCTGCTTTTGGTGCTGGGCACCTCCTCATCGGAAGCCGCCCTGCCCTCGCTGATGGAAAAGATGGAGAAGGCCGGCGCCAAGCGCTCGGTCGTCGGCCTGGTCATCCCAACCGGCTATTCCTTCAACCTCGACGGCACCAACATCTACATGACGCTGGCGGCGCTGTTCATCGCACAGGCGACCAACATCCACCTGTCTATGGGTGACCAGATCCTGCTGCTGCTGGTGGCCATGCTTTCCTCCAAGGGTGCCGCCGGCATCACCGGGGCCGGCTTCATCACCCTTGCCGCGACGCTGTCGGTGGTTCCGGCGGTGCCGGTCGCCGGCATGGCGCTGATCCTCGGCGTCGACCGCTTCATGTCGGAGTGCCGGGCGTTGACCAACTTCGTCGGCAATGCTGTCGCCACGCTGGTGGTGGCTCGCTGGGAAGGCGAACTCGACAAGGCCAAGCTGGCCAGAGCGCTGGCGGGCACGGCCGACGATAGCCTGCCGGCGGACGTTGTTCCCGCCGAGTAATGACGCGCGGTCAATGCGTAAAAGGCCGGAGGCGTGCTGCCTCTGGCCTTTGTCATGCAGGTCGCAACGTCAGACCGTGCCGGTCTTGCTCAGCGGCGTGTCCGGAAACGTGCTTGGGCCGACAGGCATGCGGGCTGCCAAAGTGCCCCCGTCGTCGAACAGCACAAGGCTGGCGGCGCCGACGAGCCCGGCATGGCGGCCAAGCTGGGCCTGAACGACCGGCACGTCGCGATAGGCGCGCATGGCCCGTTGCCTGATGGTCGCCTCGATGGTCGGCAGCATCAGATCGAGCCCATTGGCGATGCCACCGCCGACGACCAGCACATCGGGCGAATAGAGATGCAGGAGATTGGTGAAGCCAACGCCCAGCCAGCGCGCTTCCTCCTCCAGCAAGGCCGAGGCAAGAGCGTCCTGCAGCCGTGCCGCCTCGACGACATGGCGGCCGGTCACCTCCGCGTCCGCTGACAAGCGTCGCAAGGTAGAGCCGTCTCCGGCTGCCGTGGCGGCGCTGGCGCGGCGGCCAAGTGCCGTTCCCGACGCGATGGCCTCGAAGCAGCCAACGACACCGCATACGCAGCGCTCGCCTTCATTGGTGATGGTCATGTGACCGATCTCGGCTGCAAGGCCACGGCGGCCATGCAGGATGCGCCCGTCGACGACGACACCGCCGCCGATGCCGGTCGAAACCGTGACAAAGACCAGCGAGCGAGCGCCATGACCGGCGCCGAAGCGCCATTCGCCGAGCGCCGCGGCATTGGCGTCGTTCTCCAGCCGCACCGGCAGGCCGAGCCGCCGTTCCAGGATGTCGGCAAGCGGCACGTCCAGCCAGCCGGCGAGCGTCGGCGGGCCGACGGCGATGCCGGCCAGCGGATCGAGCGGCCCCGGTGCACCGACGCCGACGCCGACGACCGAAAGTGCCGGGGCCTCGGCATGGACTGTCGCCGCCAACGCCTCGATCTGGCCGATCACCACATCGGGACCGGCCAGCGCCTGCGTCGGCACCGCCGCGAATGCCAGGATCTTGCCGTCGCGGTCGACCAAGGCGGCGCGAAGCTCCGTCCCGCCAAGATCGATCGCAAGGGCGGCTTCTGATGTCATGCCGCGACCTTCAAGCCGTGCAGCCAGCCGATGCGGCCGGCGAGATCCTTGTCACCGAAGGCGAGCGAACCGAGAACCACGGTTTCGGCCCCGGCGGCACGCAGCAACGGCACGGTCTCGTGGCGGATGCCGCCATCGGCCGCCAGAACCACTTGCGCCTCGCGGCCGGCCTCTCTCAGGATGGCGCGGGCAGCGCCCAGCCTGTCGCAGGCCTTGTCCGACAGGCTCTGTCCCTTGACGCCGATTGCGGTTCCAAGAAGCGTCACGAAGGCGACTTCCGGGACGAAGGCCGTCACCGCTTCCACAGGCGTCTCCAGCCTGAGTACGACGCCGGCCTCGGCGCCGAGCTCCCGCGCCAGCCGCACGGCGCGCAATCCGGCTTCGCCATTCTCGGCATGGACGCTGATCATGTCGGCGCCGGCTTCGATGAACTGGCGCGTCTGCGCCTCGACGATTGCTTCATCGACCATCAGGTGGACATGGATGGGTTTCGCCGTCAGCCCTGCGATGCGGGCGACGAGATCGGGGAAGAACAGGAAGGACGGTGCGAAATGACCGTCCGCCACATCGATATGATGAAGATCGACATAGGGCTCGATGCGCTTCAAGTCGTTTTCGAAATTGGCGAGATTGGCCGACCAGAGCGAGAATTCGGCGATCATCCGGTCGCGCGGCAATGCGGCGATGGCGGCCGGGCCTGAGAGAGGTTTCGAGGTCATGACTGGTCCTGGTTGTTGAAATTCATGTCGAGAAAGTCCGCGATGGCGGCGCGAATTTCGGCGAAATGGCACTCCTTGTCGGTGGCCTTCGGCATCACCTCGGCAAAGGTCGCATTGGGGATGGCGTCGGCGAGGCTGCGGGCGGCGGCCAGCGGATGGACGAGATCGATGCCGCTGCCGATGACGAGCGTAGGGAACGCAAGGCTGGCGGCGGCTGCCCGCGTCACGCCAGGTCCATCCTCTGCGATCGCCTGCATCACCTCGGCGAAGACGGGCGCGTTTTCGCGCGCGAAGAAGCCGAGCAGGGAAGCAAGATTGTCCGGCGCTTCGGTGCGAAAGCGGGCGGCCGTCGCGGACGCCGCGAAGATATCTCGCGCCTGCGATAAAGGACGGCTGCGGATGAGCTCCGCCACTTCCACGTAAGGGCGCATGTTTTGCGGCGCCGCCTCGAAAGCCCAGGCAGGGCGCACAAGCACGAGACCGGCGACCCGGTCCGGGTGCCGGACGGCAAGCTGCAAGGCAATGGCCGCACCCATCGAGATGCCGCCGGCGACGAAACGGTCGAGGCCGGCCGCATCCGCGGCGGCCAGCACATCATCGGCGAACATCGCGATCGAAAACGGGCGCTTGCTACCGGCGCCGGAACCGCCCTGCGCGCGGCATTCGACGGTCAGCCGACGGTATGAAGGACCATCGGGAAAGTTCTGCGCGACCTGCGCTGCGTCACCGCCGAGGCCATGCTGGAAGACGACGGGAAGCCTGCCCTGCCCCGTGTCGAAGACACGAAGCGCTGCATCGTCGCGAAGCAGGATCGTCGGGGCGACGCCCATCAGAGGAGCCTTCGCAGAAAGGCGGCGACATCGGGGGCTTCGTCGGCGGACAGGCCGTGGGTGACAAGCGGTCCGTCGAAGCCCGCTGCCTTTAGCCGTGCAACAAAATCAGGAAAATCGACAATGCCTTGTCCTGATGTGGCAAAGCGACCGTCACCATGACGGTCCTTGGCATGCGCCATGGCGATGTGGCCGGCGGCCTCGTCGATCGCGGCGGCAACGATAGCGCGCGCCTCGCCGGGCGTGGCGTGTTCGAACAGGTTTGCCGGATCGAGCACGATCTTCAGATGCTTCGATCCCATCTCGGCGATCAGCCGGGTCGCATCCCTGGCCGAGGTGACGATGTTGGCCTGCTCAGGCTCGATGCCGAGATCGACACCGGCACCTTCGGCCAGCGCCAGCGCCTTCGCCATCTCGGCGGCCATGTCGGACCAGGCGGCCGGATCGGCATTGTCGGGATGATAGGCCCACTGATCGGCGGCGTTGCGCGAGCCGGTGCAGAGCGTGACCAGCGGGATGCCGAGGGCAGCAGCAGCCTCGATGACAACGGCGAGGCGCCTGAGGCCGTCGTCGCGCACGGCTTTGTCGGGATGCGCCATGTTGTAGGTGCCCGACAGTGCTGCGAGTGAAACGCCGTTCGACTGCGCGGCGGCACGGACGGAGGCGATGGCGTCCGCCGGCACAGCATCCGGCATCGACGGCAGGCCGGCACAGGCCAGATTGAACTGCGTCGTCTCATACCCAGCTTGCCGCACCGCAACCAGCACGGCGGCCGGATCGGTGCCGGCAAAGGTCTTGGCGAAAATGCCGAGACGCATCACACCGCCCCCGACACCGAGGCGAGTTCGACTCGCTCGCCTGATTCCACCGAACGCGCGATGGCGACCATGGCGCGGATCGAGGCGATGCCGTCCTCGACATTGGCGCCACGCATCGGCGTGCCGTTCAGCACCGTGTCGGCAAGACCTTCCAACTGGCGGCGGAAGAAATGGCCATCGGCGCCGAGCGGCTTGTGGGCCGTGGCGGTCTTCTCGTGAAATATCTCCACCTCGCTGGCGCGGAAGTACCAAGGGTTGAATGTCCTGGCGATAACGGAGCCGTTCTCGCCATAGAGCTGAAAACCTTCGTGCCAGTCCATGCGCACGGCAACCGTCAGGTCGAGATGGCCGAGCGCGCCGCTGGCGAACTCGGTTTCGACGAACCAGCAATAGGCGCCGAATTTCTCATTGAGGCGGGCGCGCACGGCGACGATATCGCCGCACAGGAAACGCGCCGTGTCGACGAGATGCGAGCCATGGGCCAGCATGAAGTATTGCCTGAGATCGGCCTTGGGATTTCCGGCTGGCTTCCTGGCTAGCCTGCTGGTGACGGGCAGCGGCTGCACGGCATCGGTGTTGGTGTAGCGATGGGTGGAATCGCAGTACCAGGCCTTCAGCGCCAGCACTTCGCCGATCTCGTCGCGAACGAAGTCGCGCGCGGTCTCCAGTGCCGGATCGAAGCGCTTCATGTGGCCGACCTGCAGGATCTTGCCCGAGCGCCTGACCGCTTCGGCCAGCGCCTCGCCCTCCTCGACCGAGGTGCCGATCGGCTTTTCACAGAGAACATGCTTGCCGGCGTTGAGCGCCCTGATCGACATCGGCACATGATAGGCGTCCGACGTGGCGACGATCACCGCTTCCAGCTCGGGATCGGCGAGCATTGCCTCATAGTCGGAATACATTTTCTGCGGTTCGTAAGTGGCGCCCATGCGCGCAAGCAGATCGGGTGCCGCGTCGCAGATGGCGTAGAGGTCGGCATTGCCGGCTTTCACGCAGGATTCCAGATGCGCGAACTGCGCGATGGGGCCGCAGCCGAGCACGCCGACCCTGAGGCGTCTGTCCTGTTTCTTGATCATCGTCTCGTTCTTCAGGCGCCGTAGCTGCGCATAGTCTGGCGGTTGGTCTTGACCGCGCCGGCAGGATCGGCGGCGGCCGTTTCGGATTCTTCCTCCAGCACCAGCCAGCCGTTGAAGCGCGGTGCGGTGTTGGCGATCTCGATGACCGCAGCCGTGGCGCAGACGCCCTTGCCGAGCATGGCCCAGGTACCGTTGGCATCGACGTCCTTGAGGTGGATGTAGCGGATGCGGTCGCGGTAGGTGCGCAGTGTATCGGACATGTCCTTGTGGCCGCGCAGGATATGGCCGGTATCCGGTACCCAGCCGACCAGGTCGGGGTCGAGCAAGGCAAAGATCGTGTCGTAGTCGGCGCGGTCGAACAGCAGCGTGTTGTGGTGGGAGCTAGGATGCAGGGCAACCTGGACGCCGGCCTTGCGTCCGAGTTCGCCGGCCTTGTTGTAAACCTCGGCGGCGATGGCGAACTTATCCTCGCGCGGGCCGTCGGACACCACCGTGGCCGAGCCCATCGATACCAGCGCATTCGGGAAGGCGGCGGCGAAATCGATCCAGCGCTTGGCGGTTTCGAGGTCGGCGCCGATCTCCTCCTTCAGCGTAAAACCACTGTTCGAGCCAAAGGCGAAGGAAACCAGCGTCAGCCCCGACGCCTTCAGCGCGGCGGCGAACTCCTCCGGCTTGTCGCCATAATGTCCGATCATGGTGTCGGTGATCTCGATGCCGGCATAGCCACCGTCAGAGATCGCCTTCAGCAGATCGTCGGGGCCGCCGGTGAACCGGTCTCCCAGCATTTCCCAGGTGAAGGTCTGGCAGCCGACTTTGAGCTCTTTCACGTTCATCCTTTCATTCCTTGGTATCGCCCATTGCTTGATGCCACCCTGCGTCGCCGTGGGATGGACATCCTACTTGACGGAGCCCGCGGTCATGCCGGCGAGGAAGTACCTCTGGGCAACGAGGTAGATGAGCAAGAGCGGTAGCGAGCCGAGCACACTCATCGCCATCATCTGGTTCCATTCGAAGGCGTGCTGACCCATCAACAATTGGATGCCGATCGGGACGGTGCGCATGGACGTTGACTTCGTCAGTGTCAGCGCAAAGAGAAATTCGTTCCAGCACAACAGGAAGGTGTAGACCGACGTCGCCACGATGCCAGGCAGTGAAATCGGGACGATCACCCGCCAAAGCGCTGTCCAACTGGTGCCGCCATCGACGGCCACGGCTTCATCGAGATCGCGGGGCAAGGTGTTCAGATATCCCGTCATCAGCAGGATCGCGTAGGGCAGCGTAAACACCAGATAAGTCAGGATCAGTGCGACATAGGTGTCGAAGATGCCGTATGAGACGACGAGCCCGAAGAAGGGGATCAAAAGTGTGATCGGCGGAATCGTCTGCGTGCTGATGATGATTGTGTTCAGGATGCCCTTGCCGCGGAAGTTGAAGCGGCTGAACCCGTAGGCCGCCAGCAGGGCGATCAGCACCGTCAGCACAGTCACCGCTCCCGCCACGAAATAGCTATTGAAGAAGAAGCGCAGCTTTACCGGGTCGCCAAGGATGGCTGCATACGCTTCCAGCGTGAAGGCCTTTGGCAGGATGGTTGGTGGCAGGGCAAAGATTTCGGTATTCGATTTGAACGAGCTGCTCAGCATCCAGTAGATCGGAAATGCCGCGAAAAAGAGCCCCGCTGCAAGCGCTACATGGAGCGCGACGGTGATCAGCCTGTCTTTCGGCGTATGCCTTTTCCTCATGATGACTACCGAGCCTTCTGATAGCGAATATAGAACAGCGTCAGGCCGAGAGAGATCAGCAAGATGACCACAGCGCTGGCTGAAGCCTGCGACAGGTTGTAGCTCGAAAACGCCAGCTTGTAGGTGTAGGTGCTGAGGACCTCGGTCGAGTAGATCGGGCCACCGCCCGTCGTTATCCAGATTAATGGGAAGACCTGCATGGTCCAGATGAAGTCGAGCAGCGAGATGCTGATGATGATCGGCATCAGCTGCGGAATGGTGATGAAGATCAGCTTCTGGTAGGCTTTCGCCCCGTCGATATCGGCAGCCTCGTAGAAATCCTTGGGAATGCCCTGCAAACCCGCGAGCAGGCTGACCATGAAGAGCGGATAGCCCGCCCAGATGTTGGCAAAGGTGACGGCGTGCAGCGCGGTCTCAGGCGAGGAAAACCATTCGACCTTGGAACCGATGATGCCGATTTGCATGAGAATGCTATTCACGACACCGTTCGGCTCAAGCAGCAGGCGCCAGATCACGGCGATAATCACCGCGGTGAACAGCCAAGGCAGTATATAGAGCACGCGCAGGATATTGCGCAGCGTCGGATTGATGCGGTCGCTGTTCAGCATGAGCGCGAAGGCCATGCCGATGGTCATGTGGAAAATGACACTCATGCATGTGAAGTAGAGCGTGTGCCACAGCGAAGCCCAGAACACGGGGTCGTCGAAGATCGCCTGGTAGTGTTTCAGTCCGGCAAAGGATGGGTCACGACGCAGCACCGCGCTGTTCTGGAACGAGTAGCCAATCACCGTCACCATCGGCAGCAGCATCAGAAGCCCGATTATGAGCAGCGAGGGCGACAGATAGAGGTAGGGTGCGACCGCTCGTTTGAGCTTGTGGTGAGAGCGCTTTTGCCGGGTCATGTGCCAACCTTGGGATACGCCTTCAAGAGAAGGTAAGCTTCAAAAACAGGTCCACTCAAATTGCCGATCCGTTGTTGCCGGGTGGCCTGCCCGAAGTCAGGCCACCCGGTCGAAGTCAGCAAACGGGAACAGGCCGATCAGAATTTCGCCATCCAGCCCTTCTGAGCGGCGGCGGCTGCTTGTTCCGGAGACTGCTCGCCGGCGAGCATCTTTTGGGCTTGCACGTCGAACTGGGTCATCAGGTCTTCTGCCACCGGCAGGCCCGTGAACTCATTGGCGAGATAACCGGTCTTGAAGATTTCAAAAGCCTTGCCGAAAGCCTTGTCCGAGGTCACGAAATCGGGCTTGGCGTTGACGTTGCCCGGGAAGGCGTTTGCAAGCGATACGAGCTTGGCGTTCACCTTTTCACTCATCACATATTGGACGAGTTTCCAGGCCTCTTCCTGATGTTTCGAGGCAGCAGAGATGCCGATGCCCCAGGAGGCATAGGGAAGGCCGCGCTTGCCGGTATAGTTTTCCACGACCGGGACCGGGATGAGGTCGAAGTTCAGCTTGGGATTGCGCTTGCGGATGAGGTTCACATGCGCGAGCGAGTCGATCATCATCCCGACGCGGTTGTTGACGAACTCCTCGACCTTTTCCTGCTCGGTCTTGGTGGCGATGCCGGGCGAGATGGTGCCGGCGTCGTTGAGAGATTTGACGAAGGTGAGCATATCCACCACCGGTTTGCCCTCAAGGTCCGGCTTGCCGTTCGCCATCATCGACTGACCCGAAGCCCAAACCCACGACATCATGTCGTTCTGAACGCCGGATGGCGTTTGCAGCGACAGGGGCAGCACCCAGCCATACTGATTCTTGTCGGCGATCGTCATCTTCTTGGCGGCTTCGAGAAACTCCGCACGGGTCGACGGCAGCTTGGTCACGCCTGCCTGGGCAGCAAGGTCCAAATTCACGAAGACCGGATAGACGAAGGAAGCCACGGGAAACATCACCGCCTTGCCGTCCACCTTGACGATGTCCGCGACCTGGCTCTTGTCGAAACCGCTCGCATCCATCATCGGATTCATGTCGGCGAGTGCGCTCTGCGCATTCAGATTGTTCACCCAGGCACCGTCGAGACCGACGACGTCGCTGAGCGTTCCGGTTGCAGCACCAACCGAGATCTGGTCACGCGTGGTCGCGTAGGGGCCGCTGACCAGCGTCACTTTGATTCCGGGATTTGCGGCCTCGAAGTCATCCATGATTGCCCTGAGCGAGCCGGCCGGCAATTCGGGCTCCCACCATTGGGTGAATTCCAGCGTCGTATCCGCCATGGCGCCGGTTGCGCCAAGCAACCATGCGGCCGCGGCTATTTTCAGCATCGCGGGTTTAATGCGAAACGTCATTTTCTCCTCCTTCTTTATATTCGCCCGCACAATGCGGCCGATCGTCTGATTATTCAGAAGTCTTCTTACGCAGGCGCCTCACCCTCACCCGCGGGTCTTATCGCTGATATTCAGATTGCCAGATGCGTCTCCGGGTCGAAGAAATGGAGCTTGGTATCATCCAGGGCCAACCTGATTTCCGAGCCGGAGCGGACCGTGCTGGTCGGTTCGAATTTCGCCACCGCATTCGACGCCAGGCCGAAATCCTGCACCGCGTCAGGGTCGCCGGAGTCCACCCGGACCGCGTCGATGTCGAGATGGACGATTTGTTCGGATCCAAGTTCTTCGATCGAGGTCACCTTTGCCGGTATCGTCTGATACTTGCGGCCGGATTCGAGGCTGCTGTCATAGAGATCCTCCGGTCGTATGCCGAACACGACCTTGCGCCCCGCATACGACTTCAAGCCCGGCCTGCGCACGAAGGCTGCATCCTGCAGCCGAATGGCCAGGGCGCCGGACATCAGTTCGTCGCCCGTCAGGGTCGCCTCGAAAAGGTTCATCGAAGGAGACCCGATGAAGCCGGCAACGAAGGCGTTCACCGGCGATTCATAGAGTCTCTTGGGTGTGTCGACCTGCTGCAGCACGCCGCCTTTCAACACCGCGACCCTGTCGCCCATCGTCATGGCTTCGGTTTGGTCGTGGGTCACATATATGGTCGTTACGCCGAGTTGCTTTTGCAGACTGGTGATTTCGGCGCGCATTTGAACACGCAGTTTCGCGTCCAGATTGGAAAGCGGTTCGTCCATGAGAAAGGCTGCCGGCTCGCGCACCATGGCGCGGCCCATGGCAACCCTTTGACGCTGTCCGCCTGAAAGGTTCGCGGGTTTGCTGTCCAGCAGAGACGTCAGTTGAAGGGTTTTGGCGATCTCGTCCACGCGCTTTTTGCGCTCGGCCTTCGGCTTGCCTGCCAGCCGCATCGAAAAGCCGATGTTTTCGAACACCGTCATATGCGGGTAGAGGGCGTAGCTCTGGAAGACCATCGCGATGTCGCGGTCCTTGGGCGGCATGTCGACGACGTCGACACCGCCGATCCGAAGGCTGCCGCTGGTGACGTCCTCCAATCCCGCGATCATCCGCAGCGCGGTGGATTTGCCACAGCCGGACGGCCCGACGAGAATCAAGAACTCACCGTCCTTGACCGACAGGTTCAATTGGTCGATTGCGTGAAAATTGTTCCCGTATGTCTTGCAGATATTTTCAAGAACGACTTCTGCCATATTCCTCCCTCCACAAGTCTAAGCCACTGATTTTTATGATTGTCCTCGGCTTACGTTCACCTGCGAAATTTTTCCTCGGATAGCTAGGCTATGTTCCAGTATCGAGCCGCGCATATTTCAGTTCGACTGCCGACGGCGCGTTTGTCGATGCCAGGAGTTGCTTGACCTGGTCGTCGGTCGGAAGCGCCTCGCGCCCGCCCCGCCCCGTTATCGAAACGGCCGCCGCCGCGGCCGCGAATGCGACCCGGCCTGCGGTTTCGGCCCCGCGTGTCAATGCCAGGGCATAGGCGCCATGAAAGCAGTCACCGGCGCCGGTCGAGTCGACGACGGCAACCCGGTGCGGAGGCAGGTGCCAGAGCCCTGTCTCGTCGCGTCCGCGATAGAAGACGCCCCTGCCGCCATCCGTCAGAACCACGGCGGACCGCGACGGCAACCACAATGCATCGAGTATCTCGGCCGGCGACTGGCGGCCGGTGGCGGTCCGCGCGAAGCCGAGCGGAAGAATGAGATGGTCGCAGAGCCCGATCAGTCTCTCGGTGGCCGGGCCGTGGCTCCATTCGACATCGCCGAGGATCGCAAGGCCGAGATCGCGAGCCCGAGCCACGACATCCAGCGACCCGATCCCGTAACTGTCGACGATCAGGACTGTCGCGCGGCTGAGAACCTCATCCGGAAAGTCCGGCGCGGTGCCCAGCATCGCTTCGTCGTCATACGCGATGAATCGCTCCCCATCCGAACCGACGGTGATCCGCGAGCGCACCGGGCGCGCGTGCGGGTGGCGCGGCGCAAACGCGGTTTCAACGCCGCTCGCAACGAGATCGCACAACACGGCGTCGTCGGCGGCACTGCCCAGCCATCCGACGAACCCGGCGCTTCCGCCGAGCCGCGCGACGGCGGCAAGTGCCGTCGCGACATTTCCCCCGAAAGCTCGGGCACTTTGCAGAACCTTCCCCTTGCCCGCCGACAACGGCTGATCGACATAGACGATGTCGTCGATCGCAATAGCTCCGAAGCCGAGGATTGAAGGGACGGCGGGCATGGTTCAGGCACCCGCCTTCGCCAGGGCGTCTTGCGCCGAAAGGCCGTCATGGATGACGCCCCGAAAGGCGATCGCTGCCTTTTCCGGATCGCCGTGCCCCCAGAGATTGCGGCCCACCACGGCACCGCGCGCGCCGGCACGGATGGCGTCCGCCGTCTGCTGAAGGGCGCCGAGCAGCGTGTCGGTCTTCGGACCGCCGGCGATCACAACCGGCACCGGGCAGGTCCGAATAGTCTCTCGGAACGACTCGAAATCGCCCGTGTAACCGATCTTGATCACATCGACGCCGGACTCGTAGCCGATGCGTGCCGCATAGGCGATCTCGTCGGGGGTAAAGACGATTTTTGCCCCGTCGGTGAAATCGCGAGGGTAGATATGCGCCACCACCGGCATGCCGTAACGGGCCGCAGCGTTCACCGAATCGGTCAGCCAGCGTATGTATTTGCCCTCGGTCGCGCCGCGCACCGGAATGGCCACGGCCAACGCATCGGCGCCAGCGCGCACCGCATCCTCGGGCGTTGCAATCAGTTCACTGATGCGATCGTCTGGGGTAAAGCAGCCGGCCTGGATCACCAGGCAAGCCTTGCCCGCGTATTGCGGCCACAGATGGCGCGCGGTGCCGGGCTGGATGCTGACATAGTCGGGTTTGCCTACCATGACGCGTGCAAGGGCGCCCGGCAGATCGGCAAGACCTCCTTTGCGCACGTCGCCATAGCCGACAAAGTGGTCGACCGCGCCGCCAAAAAGATTCCCCGACGGATGTGAGAAGAGGCGCGCCAGGCGCACCTTGGTTCCGAGGCTCATGAGTCCTAAACTCTCCAATCGATTGATTTCAAAATCCTGCACCCAATGTTTGCGAAAGAAAAGACAAATGCAATCTTTCGAAAGCTTTCGAATTCGCATATTTTTGGTAGAGTGAACCGAGGCCAGGGTGATTGCTTGGCGGATGGAGGCAAGGACAGGGCAATGTTGTCAGAGCAGAGACGCCAATCGATCCTGGGTGAAGTGCAACGTAGCGGACAGGTCCGCATCAAGGACCTGTCAGACGATTTTGGCGTATCGGAAGTCACGGTGCGCTCCGACCTCGAGATACTGGACCGTAAGGGACTGCTGACCAAGACCCGCGGAGGCGCGGTGACCCGGACCACGGATTCGACCACGGCCGCGTTCGCCCGGCGGATGCAAACCAACCTCGATGCAAAGAAACGCATCGCCCGGGCAGCGGTAGAACTGTTCGAGGACAACCAATCGGTCATCTTCGACGGCGGCTCGACTTTGATGCAGGTTGCCATGCTGTTACCGCCGCTCAGCAATGTCGTGGTCGCGGCCACGGCGATGAATATCGTGCAGCATCTGATGCATCGGCCCGGGCTCGACGTTCACATGATCGGCGGCCGGGTCTATCCAGACACGGTGAGCACACTGATCACCGATGCCGACACGGCTCTCGGCGGCTTGGTAGCGCATCAGGTCTTTGTTGGAGCGCATGCGATCGACTCGTCGCTGGATGTGGTCGACGTGAACGAAGACATGGCGCGAACGAAGCGAAACCTCGTGCGCATGGCCCGGCGCGTTGTCCTCCTTGCGGATTCGAGCAAATGGGGCGTCAGCGGGACGTCCAAGGCCTTTTCGCTGTCGAGCGTCGATGTCGTGATCACCGACGATAGCCTGTCGGGTCCGATACGCAGCCAGCTTGATAGGACCGGGGCCAAGGTGATCTATGCCTGACCCCGTCGCGGTCCCTGGCTGCGACCGAGTATCCAATGCGCGCATAGCCCACAGGATTCGCATCGGCGGTCGGCCGGTTTTCATGTCTGTCATTTTTCTCCTCCCAAGGCTGGCGGCCTCCCGATATCGCACCAGCATTTTCGCATGTTGTATAAAAATTTTACGCGCGTCAATATTTAAAACGTTGTAT
>NZ_RZRK01000489.1:0-4683 GCF_003997835.1 Mesorhizobium sp. M7A.F.Ca.CA.004.12.1.1 | reverse complement strand
GCATAATGTCGGCCAGTAATCTTTCAACTTTCTACCGCTCAAATTCGCTACAGTCCGCAAGGGGTTGGCCGGGCCTGAAAGTTTCCCATTTTGCGACCCAGCATCAGCAAAGTGCATCGTGCTTCGAAGCGATGCTGTCCACTTGTGTGCTGGCAGACAAGCCCGGCTCTTTCGCGCAAGGGGATCTGCCAGCGTCGAATCTTGATTCGACAATGGATAAATTGCGGCAGGACCCTTTGGGCCATCTGGCACCGGATGTCTTGACATTGAATGGCTTGGAGCAACACCCACTGGATCAGCTGCCGCCAAATATGAGGGCGGCTCTCAAGGAGGACCAATCGCAACGCTCCAAGGCGACTGAAGCCCAACATCTGCTCGGCGTCACTCCGAAGATCGAGCCGGCTCCCAGGGCGAGCCCCGGAATCACGTGGAACGGTGGGTCGCTGACCACGGCTGAGTTGCAGATTGTTGCGGTACTCAACCGTCACAAGGACCAATGCCCGCTTACTTGGAAGTCGTTGACCGACAAAGCCAATGATCCCTCTACGCCACCGGATCTTAAAGCGGCGATCCAGGGACTGCAGCAGGATTCGGGACTTTTTTATGCGATTGGCTCGCAGGGCGACGGCCGCTGTGGAGGCAAGATCAACGCCAAGGACTTGGCCGGATTTTCAAACCACCACCCACAAGTTGCTGCATTTCAGGAAGCCCAAGCGCGAAGCTACGAGCAGAACTACATACCATCCGACGGCAGCGGAGGTTTGCAGCCTTCGGTCATGACCTTGAGCGATGCCTTGCGGGAGTTTTACCGGTACTCCGAAAATCTGTCCAAGGACCTGAGTCTGGATGAGTTCAAGAAAATGGTCGGCGGCGAATCGAAAAACGGCAAATTTCCGCCCCAGGTCATTGCGGCGGCGCAATATTTCCTCGATCACCCCGATGCTTGGAACCAGTTGTGCGGTGGCTCGAAAGGGAAGATGCACAAAGAGGATTTCCTGCAAGTCGCCTCATCGTCGATGAGCCTCACGCAAACTGAGCTGAATACGGTCGAGATGATCAAGGACCATCAGGACACGTTCTTTGGAAGCGGTGTTCTGACTCGCGACAAACTGGCGAAAATGAAAGACGACAAGAGCCTTGATCCGAAAGTGCGGGAAGCAGCCTCTCAGCTCCTTTCAGATCCTCTTTTGTTTGGCCTCCTGAACAATTCGATCACGGGCTATAAGACCCATCATAAATTCTTCGACTTTGGCGGCGGGCATACGGTTGATTCCGGCAATATCAGCAAAAAAGACTTTGCCCATTTTTGCACAAACATGTCGTCTGCGAACCGCAACGTTCAGCAGCCAATCACCCACGGCGCCCAAACCGCAGAAGAGCAGAATGCCGTCGCGGACATGAAGATGGGCCTGATGGACCAGCCTGACATTAAGTCAGCCAAAAAGAACGGCGGGGCCGTCATGCACGTCGTCGACTCCGTGCTCAAAATCGAGACGAAAGTGCTCGACTTGGCGGCAACGGCGGTGGGACTGCTCAGCTTCATTCCGGGCCTCGGACAAGTAGCCGATCTTGCCTCGATGGTTCTCGAGGCTGAGTCGCAAGCAGCCAATCTCCTGCGTACGGCCATTAATGGAGGCGATATGAAGCGAGCGCTGGAGGAAGCTGGCCTCAATATGGCCGCGCAGGCGATCGGCCTTATCGCAGGCCCCGAGGTCAAGCTGGCCATTCGAAATGGGCTCGTAAAGCACCTGATGGAAGAGGCCTTGGCGGCAGGCATTGATCTTTCGGTCTCGACGGCGCAGGACTACGCAGAAGGCTATGTGAATAACCTCAAAGCGCGCCTTGCAGGCGGCCCTGAGCAAAGCCTAGGCCTTCCGAGCATGCCATCATTCCAGAGTGTGGCAAGCAATGTGCCCTTCGTCGGCATTGCCTTATCCTAGCCGTCGCCTTGCGCGGAAGCTTTGGCTCGCGCGCTGACATAAGGGTCATTGTGGCACAAGCAGGGGTTCATCCGCATCAACGCAAGCGGTGTTCCTGACGCCATCTGGATCGGACTGTGAGGGGGATGTCCGAAGTCTGTGAAGGCTTCGGTATATGACGACTTCAGAGTTACGCTGAGCCCAGCCATCTCGAGCCGGTGCGCCGGGTCGAGGTTTTCACGGGCGCCGGCCGGTAGCGGGAATGGTCTCCGGAAGGCACGGCGCGGATGGTGGCGGAGCGGCGCAGCCGAAGGAACGGCTGTCGCGCGCCCAGGGCGGCCTCCCGAACAGCAGACGATGATCTCCTGCCTTGGGCCTATATCCTTGTGCCCACGCTCAAGGCAGTCGGCTGAAAACAGCGCTGATTTAAAACAGCATTATCCTGCACTGCACCCTCGATCCTTGCGCTCACCGATCGCTCGTCGACACGCACGCGGTCAAGTCGTTATCGGCGCTATGCCGATGGGCTTCGAGAGCAAGGTGGACGCTGAGCGGTGCGTCAGCCTCAGGGCGCGGCTGGCCAGCTTTGGGTCTCACGCTCTATGACGGCAACACCCGGCTGATCCACTTGGCCTGTTCGCGGGCTCCCGGCAGCGGCGCGGAAGCCACGGTCCGCCTTCCTCGGCTTCAGGCCAAAGATACCGCAGCATGCTCCAGAGCTATGTCTGCCGCCTTCGCCCCATCGTCGCTGGTCATGTGGAAAGGACAAGCAGGCTACGCACCCTATAATCCCGTCGGGCAGGATTCGACAGTCGACGGCGAGACATTCGCCAAACCTCCCCCTTGATTCTCAGCAACGTTAAAAAAAATTCACATAATGTTCGTGAGTGTAGTCTCCTGTCAGGTGGTACATTAGCCCCAATATCTGGCGTCTTAGTCGTAGAAAGGACTGTGATCTATCTTCCATTAGCATCCATACCAGCGGATTTACAGCAAATGACGAGAGAGGTCTCATGCGGATTGATGGGGATAGAAGGGCTAGCGGCTTGCTGCATCCCGTCCGGGTTGATGCCAACCAATGTTGACACTGGTAAATCGCCTAAGGACGGCAGCGCATCTTGATCGCCTTCGAATCCTGGGCCTTTGCGCGCATGCGGATCTAACCGTCGGCGAGCTGGCCGATATTACCAGTCTGCCTCGCGAGCAGGTTCGACGCCACGTTCGGCGGCTGGTCAGAGCCAACTTTCTTTGCTGCAACGAACAACGTCCGCAGTCTTCGTACCATATGCAAGCAGGAGGCAAGGATGGCGGGCTGGCTCAATTGGTGGTCGATCTCCTGCCCCACGATGATGGCCATCATAAAAGAGACCTACAACGCCTGGAAGCAATACAAGACGCGCGGTTGAAGGGACCGCCTGCTTGATCGTGAAATAGATCAGTCCAAATGGAGCGCGACTACCATGGATAACTCCGCCGGCGGCGCCATCGCGCAGCCCGACACTTACGGGCGGCCTCACTTAGCCGCCGTCGACTCCCGCGTTCACGAACTGCTTCTAAGACAGGAGCGTCAGGAGCGGACAACTCTCAAACTGATCGCCTCCGAGAACTTTGCCTCCTCGGCGGTGTTGGAAGCGACCGGGTCGATTTTCACCAACAAGTATGCCGAGGGATACCCCGGTGCGCGCTACTACGCCGGAAACGAGATCGTCGATGAGCTTGAGACCCTCGCGATCGAGCGCCTGAAAGCGCTATTTGGCAGTGAACACGCCAACGTCCAGCCTTATTCAGGCTCGCCAGCCAACCAGGCTGTCTATCGCGCGCTTTTGAGCCCCCGTGACAAAGTCATGGGCTTGCCTTTACCCGAAGGCGGCCATCTGACTCACGGTTGGTCCGTCAATTTTTCCGGCAGCGATTATCAGCGCGTCCCGTACAGGCTGCACGAAAAGACACAGCAAATTGACTATGACCACTTGCGCGAGACCGCCAAGCGGGAACGCCCGAAGCTAATTTGGGTCGGCGGAACTGCTTATCCGCGTATTTTTGACTACGCGGCCATGGCCGAAATTGCTTCGGAGGTGAACTCGTATCTGGTGGCTGACATCGCCCACATCTGCGGCCTGGTTGTCGCAGGAGTGCATCCGAACCCCGTGTCCCATTGCGATGTGGTCACCAGCACCTCTCACAAGTCGATCCGCGGTCCCCGGGGTGGCTTCATTTTATCAAGGAATGAAGACCGTTATCAGCCCCTCCATCATCCGAAGAGCAAACACAATCTGGCCAAACGTATAGACCGCGCCGTGTTCCCTCTTCTGCAAGGCGGACCGCACATGAATACTATCGCCGCGCTTGCCGTCGCTTTGCAGGAAGCAGCGAACTCGTCCTTTCGTGTCTACGGTCAGCAGATCGTCCACAACGCCAAGGCTCTGGCCCAGGCACTTCTGGAGCGAGGTTATGAACTCGTCACCGGGGGCACTGACAATCACATGCTGATCCTTGATCTTCGGGACCGGTCGCTGTCAGGCAAAGCCTATGCGGAGCGCTTATCGCGTGCAGGCATCATTGCGAATTTCAATATGGTCCCGGGCGACCGGCGGCATCCGGCGCTGACAAGCGGCATCCGCTTAGGGACACCAGCGGTGACGTCCATGGGCATGCGCGAAACGGAGATGGTGCAGATCGCCGCTTTCATCGACTCGGTCTGCCGCCAGCCCGATGACCAGGAAGTTCATGCGAGCGTACGAAGAGACGTTGCCGACTTCTGCAC